>JAEUSI010000100.1 GCA_016788375.1 Ignavibacteria bacterium
AGGCTCCTCGTGAAGATTTTTACCGATCCCGTGACCTACCAGCTCTCTTACTATTCCGTATCCCGAACCTTCAACATAATTCTGTATTGCGCATGATATGTCGCTTACTTCATTGCCTTCTACAGCTTTCTCTATTCCTTTATATAATGACTCTTCTGTTATTTTCAGCAATTTTGCAATCTTCGGTGAAATTTCCCCGACTGCAAATGTATATGCTCCGTCTCCGTAATATCCGTTTTTCTTTACTCCTACATCTACCGAAATTACATCACCGGATTTCAACTTTCTGTTTCCCGGTAGTCCGTGTACAACCTCTTCATTTATCGAAATACAACTGCTTGACGGAAAGGATTTATTTTCAACTTTGTATCCTTTAAACGCCGGATATGCACCTTTTGAAATTATAAACTCTTCGATCAGTTTATCTATTTCCTTTGTTGTAATTCCTTCCTTAATGTATTCCTTTATATAATCAAAAACTTCCGAAACTATTCTGCAACTTTCCCTTATTAATTCAATTTCCTTTTCAGTCTTTATAAGATTTGCCGCTGCCTTCATTAAATGTTACCTTCGTGCCTTAAGTTTACCGCTTTTCATAAATCCGTCATAGTGTCTCATAAGCAAATGCGACTCTATCTGCTGAAGCGTATCAAGCGCAACACCGACGATTATCAAAAGGCTTGTTCCTCCGAAGAACGATGCAAGTCCGGTTGTAACTCCCAGTTTCATGAGAAATGTCGGTAGTATTGCAATTATTGCGAGGAATATCGCTCCCGGCAATGTGATTTTTGTAAGTATATTATCTATAAAATCTGAAGTCGGTTTTCCCGGTCTTACTCCAGGTATAAATCCGCCCTGTTTCTTCATATTGTCTGAAACATCTTTCGGATTAAATGCAATTGCCGTGTAAAAATATGTGAAGAATATTATCAAAAGCGAATAAACAATCGAATAAACCCAGCTCGTGTAATCAAAATATCTCGCAATTCCCTGCATAAATTCACTGTTAGGAAAAAATGACAGAAATGTGCTCGGGATAAACATTATTGACTGAGCAAATATTAAAGGCATTACCCCTGCTGAATTTACTTTCATCGGAATGTATTGTGTCACTCCACCGAATACTTTTCTTCCAACTACTCTTTTTGCATACTGAACGGGAATTTTCCTTGTTGCAACAGTTACGGCAATTACCCCTGCAATTATCAGTATAAAACATGCTATATATATGAACTCAATAAGTATATTTCTTGCGCCAGAAGCTACGATCTGATATTCATCAAAAACCGAATAAGGAAATCTGTCTATGATTCCGATGAATATAATCAGCGAAATTCCGTTTCCGATTCCGCGGTCAGTTATCTGCTCACCAAGCCACATCATGAATATTGTGCCGGCAGTTAATATAATCACGGTTGAAATTGTAAAGAACGCACCTGAAATATCCGGGCTGATTACCCCGAGTCCGCCTACGTTTCTGCTCGACAGCTGTACACTTACTCCCCATGCCTGTAATGCGGCAACGGGAATTGTTCCGAGTCTTGTAAGCTGATTGATTTTCTTTCTGCCGTCTTCTCCTTCTTTCTGAAGTTTCTGAAAATAAGGAAATACTGCTCCGAGAAGCTGTATAATAATAGAAGCGCTGATGTAAGGCATTATTCCGAGTGCAAATATTGCGGCATTTTTAAACGCCCCTCCCACAAACATATCGTACAATCCGAACAATGTATTGCTTGCCTGATTCTTCTGCGCTTCGGCAAGAAGTGATGCATCAATACCGGGTAATGTAATGTGAGCTCCTATTCTTACTACAACAAGAATTGCAAGCGTAAACAATAGCCTGTTTCTTAACTCCTCGATCTTGAATATATTTCTGAAACTTTCTAAGAATCCGCTCATACTGTTACTGCTTTTCCTCCGCCTTTTTCTATTTTTTCTTTCGCAGTCTTACTGAATGCATCTGCTGTAATTTCAAGTTTGGCTTTCAACTCGCCGTTGCCGAGAATCTTTAACGGTTTGTTTTTACCCTTAATAAGATTCTGTGAAAGCAGATATTCTTTGTTAATGATAGTTTCTTTAATCTTGCCTTTGTCAATCAGCTCCTGTATATCGTCAAGATTTATTGTGACATATTCAACCCTGTTGACATTTTTAAAACCGAATTTAGGAACTCTTCTCTGCAAAGGCATCTGTCCTCCTTCAAACCAGGCTCTGAATTTTGCTCCTGATCTTGATCGCTGTCCTTTATGCCCTCTTGTAGATGTGCCTCCGTGTCCCGAACCCTGTCCTCTTCCGACTCTTTTCTTCTTTTTTCTTGATCCTTCGGCGAATTTTAAATTACTTAATACATCCATCTGAAAATCTTTTAATTGTTATTAAAAATCTGTTTTATTTTTTTTAATATCTCTTGAAATTATATGAAATTGAAACCACACCGTATAAATCATTGCTGTCTCCGCTTAATACATTCGGTCCCTGCTGTATAAATCTTTCACCGATCAGTCCGTCAAGGCTGAATCCTCCGAACTGCATTCCGAGCCCGGCAGTAAGCGTCTGATCGGGATTGCTGGAAAGTGTCCTGTTTGATTCATAATCATAATATTTTGAACTTAATGTCGCTGTTGACTTGTATGTTGACCTTATTATTGCTCTCGAATATCCGAATCTTCCCTGAAGCCAGTCCGCAAGATTCCATTCAAGTCCCATATTAAACTGCGGAAAAGTAACCAGTTCATATTTCATTTCACCCGAATAAGAAGTATCACTGACAGTTAAACTGTTCGACTGATATCCGCCGGAAATTCCTCCTGCAAACATTCCGTCTTCAGTTATCGGTAAATTTATTCCTACTCCTGCATTTAATTTCCACCAGTTAGATTCAGATGCCAGATTAATTGTATTCGGTGTCTGTGTTGCCTGCCAGTCGAATATTCCGAAATTCACATAAGGCACGATATTAACTTTTGATTCCTTAATCCTGTACCATCCTCTGTATCCGGCATTAAACTCAAGTCCGCCGTCATTTTCGTAAGTTGTTGTCTTTCCGTTTAAAGTTGAATCAAAACTGTAATTATTAAACTTAAGTCCGATTGTTCCTTCCGTCCAGCCGCTGTTCATTCTGTCAAGAATTCCGAATGTTCCTCCTATTGCGCTTGTCGATCTGTTAATACTGCTGCTTATAAGCTGACTTGTTTCTGTATTGTCATAATTCCAGTAAGCTATATATGGCGCAAATCCGAGAGTTACGTTGGTTGATGTATTGTATGCAACTATCGCTTTAAATGGCGCAACCGGTGTTTCATTTCCAAGCACCGTATAATATACTCTCATGTCGCTGTTATAAATCTCTCCTTCGGCTTTATTGAGAATTACTCCCAGTGACCATTCTTCTCCCAGTCTGAAATTTACTCCCAGATACTGATCCCTTAATCTGTAATTAGAATCTGCTATATATAAACCGCTCGTGCCGTCTGTCAGTATATAAGTATCAGGCGAATATCTTCCGATATCACCGAATGAATAATTATTGTATTTATTTCCCCATGCCGGATTTCTGTCAAGATCAATTGCAGCATCCATTATATAAGGATTATATCCTAAAGCCTCATATCTTGCCGTACCGCTCGGTATTGCCTGCTGTGAAAAAATTCTTCCGGTAATAACCGCAATTATCATAACTGCAAATCCTATTACCAAAAACTTTTTTTTCATTTAACTTTTCTGCCTTTTAATTTTTTCGTGACCGTTTTAAATCTGTTTTTAAATAAAAAACTTATTTATTGTTTATAATTTTCTTCAACCTTCACAAGATGTTTTACTACATTTATCATTCCCCTGATCTGCGGGGTGTCTTTTTTAACGGTAAAATAATTCGGCCTCCCGAGTCCGAGTGCTTCTATTGTAAGCTTCTGCTTTTTCAATCTTCCTATGACACTTCGGGTTTGTGTTATTTTTAACATTTCTTCTGTAAAAATTTATTTAGAGAATAATTCCGAGAGTGTTACTCCCCTTCTTAATGCTACGCTTTTTGCATCATTGAGAGACACAAGAGCTTTGATTGTGGCTTTTACAACATTATGCGGATTGGATGAACCGAGAAGCTTTGTAAGCACATCCTGAACTCCTGCAGATTCCAGTACAGCTCTTACGCCTCCTCCGGCTATTATACCTGTTCCCGGTGACGCCGGTTTCAGAAGCACTTTTGCTGCCCCGAATTTTCCGATTATCTCATGAGGTATTGTGCCTTTGTGAATCGGAACATTTATCACATTTTTCTTTGCGTCTTCAACGCTCTTCCTTATCGAATCAGTTACTTCATTTGCTTTCCCGAGTCCGATTCCTACATGACCTTTCCCGTCACCAACTACAGTTACAGCAGAGAAACTGAATCTTCTTCCGCCTTTTACAACTTTGGCAACTCTGGCAATGTTTACCATTTTCTCTTTTAATTCTAATTCGCCGGCTTTAAAGTTTTTTTTTCTTATCATTAATTTTAATTACTTTCAGATTCTTTAACTTAATTGTGTTCTCAGGGGAGGATTCGAACCTCCACATACGGCTCCAAAGGCCGCTGTCCTGCCATTAGACGACCCGAGATTGTTTTCTGTAAATTCATTCGGTAATTTTTCATGTATACCGGCTTTTGTCAGAATTTCAATCCGCCTTCCCGGGCTCCGTCAGCAAGAGCTTTGACTCTGCCGTGATATAAATATCCGTTTCTGTCAAACACTACGCTGTTTATATTATTTGAAACTGCCTTTTCAGCAGTTATCTTTCCGACAATTTTGCTTTTTTCTATCTTTCCTTTTACAGTTGCAATCTTTTCGGCTACATCTTTTGATTTGGTGGAAACAGTCAGCAGTGTCTTTGCATTTACATCATCAATCAGCTGAGCATATATATGGTCAAGACTTCTGTAAACAACAAGTCTCGGTCTTTCTGTTGTACCGCTTAATTTTTTCCTTATCTGATGCCTTATTCTGGCTTTTCTCTTTTGCTGTTTTTGTATTTGATTCATATAAAATTCTTATCGTTTTTATTTAGCTGCTGTTTTTCCTGCTTTTCTTCTTACTGTTTCATTCTCGTATTTAATTCCTTTGCCTTTATAAGGCTCCGGAACCCTGAATGATCTAATTTTTGCAGCTACAAGTCCGACCAGCTCCTTGCTTGTTCCGTTTACGAGCACTGAATTCGGATTAGGAACTTCAATATTAATATCTGCAGGCGGACAAAATACGGTCGGATGTGAAAACCCCAGCATCATTACAAGATTCTTTCCTTTTAACTCTGCCCTGTATCCGATACCCACCAGCTCCAGTTTCTTAGTGAATCCTTCACTCACTCCGGTTACCATGTTGTGTATGAGTGATCTGAATAATCCGTGCAATGCCCTGTTTCTCTTCGAATCATCTTCTCTTGCAACAGTGATTTCATTTCCCTTTATTTCAACATTTATTCCGTTAACCACATCCAGAGACATCGTGCCCTTTGGTCCTGTTACATCAATTCTGCTGTTGTTTTGTGTAACTTTTACCTTGTCCGAAATAATTACCGGTTTTTTACCTATTCTGCTCATTTATTTTTTCTTAAAAAATTTATTACCAAATTTCGCAGACGATTTCCCCGCCTACTTTTAAATTTCTTGCTTCTTTATCCGTAAGAAGTCCTTTTGATGTTGATACAATCGCGATTCCAAGTCCGTTTCTTACTCTCGGAATATCCTCGTTCTTTACATATCTTCTGATTCCCGGTCTGCTTATTCTTTTTAATCCGAGAATTACACTCTCACCGTCACTGTATTTAAGCTTTACAGAAAGCATTTTAAACTTCTTCTCTGTGTCAACAATTTTATAATCCTCTATAAACGAAGATTTTTTCATTATCTCGCTGATTGCTTCCTTAAATTTTGAATACGGCATATCAACAGTCTTCTTTCCTGCTTTAAGTGCGTTTCTGACTCTTGTTAGATAATCCGCTATTGGATCTGACATTGACATTTATTTTTTCTCCTGAATCTTAATTTTATTTTACCAGCTTGATTTTACTACTCCGGGAATTTTTCCCTGCAAAGCTAACTCTCTGAAACATAATCTCGACAATCCGAATTTTCTGTAATATCCCCTTACTCTTCCCGACATATTGCATCTGTTGTTTAGTCTGATTGCAGTACTGTCTCTCGGAAGTTTCTGCAATGCTTCATAGTCACCCTTTTCCTTAAGCTCTTTTCTCTTCTCCGCATATTTCTTTACAATTCTCTCTCTTCTTTTCTGTCTTGCGATAAGTGATTTTCTTGCCATCTGATATTAATTGTTTAATTTTTTGACTGCCTTGATATAAACGGTAAACCGAACTGCTTCAGCAGCTCAAAAGATTCCTCGTCTGTCTTTGCAGAAGTTACAAATGTAATGTCCATGCCTGATATTCTGTTCACATTATCCACATTGATTTCCGGGAATATAATCTGCTCTTTTACACCAACGGTGTAGTTACCCCTTCCGTCAAAACTCTTGTCCGATAATCCCCTGAAATCCCTGATTCTCGGAATGGAAATATTTATAAATTTGTCCAGGAATTCATACATCCTCGCGTTTCTTAATGTAACCCTTACTCCGATGTTAACACCTTCTCTTAATTTGAAATTGGAAACAGACTTTTTCGCTTTTACTACTGACGGCTTCTGTCCTGTAATCGCTTCTATTTCCTTTACAGTTGTATCGATAAGCTTCGCATCCTGAGTTGCTGCTCCGACTCCGACATTAATGCTGATTTTCTGAAGTTTCGGCGCTTCCATTACATTTTTATAATTAAACTTCTTTTTCAGTTCGGGAACTATCTTTTCCCTGTACTGTGAAAGAAGTCTTATCGGAACCTTCGGCTCTGTAAATGCTTCTTTATCTTTTTTTTCCTTCGGTTCAGATCCCTTTTTTTTGGTATCTGATTCCTTTTGCCTGTCTTGTTTTGTCTTTGCCATGTTTGAATTAACTGATAATTATTTCACCGGATTTTTTGCTCAATCTCATTCTTGTGCTCTTGCCGGATTTTTCATCCTTTATTACCTGCATTCCTATTCTTGTGGGCTGATTTGTTTTGGGACACATTAGCATTACGTTTGTAATATTTATCGGCGCTTCTCTTTTTACTATCCCGCCCTGAGGACTTTTCTGACTCGGCTTTGTATGCTTGTGCATAATGTTTACGCTTTCAACAATTACCCTGCCTTTTTTTCTGTCAATAAAAAGTATCTTGCCGACCGAACCTTTTGAATTTCCGGAAATTACTTTTACTGTGTCGTTTTTCTTTAATCTTGTCTGAATAAATTTTGCTTTTTCCATTTTTTTATTATCTAAATTACTTCTGGTGCTAATGATATAATTTTCATAAACTGCCTGTCTCTTAATTCCCTTGCTACAGGTCCGAAAATTCTTGTGCCTTTCGGCTCGTTCTGATTGTTAATAAGTACCGCCGCGTTTTCATCGAACTTGATGTATGTTCCGTCTTTTCTTCTCGTCTCCTTGACTGTCCTTACTATCACTGCTCTTGATACTTCTCCTTTTTTGACCGCTCCTCCGGGAATTGCAGATTTTACTGTTACTACAATTATATCCCCGACTCCGGCATACCTTCGGTCTGAACCACCGAGAACCCTGATGCATCTGACTGATTTTGCTCCCGAATTGTCAGCGACTACTAAATTGGTTTCTTCCTGTATCATTATATTATGCTTTTATAAATATAAATTTTGAATGATTATTTTACTTTTTCTACTATTTCCACTAGTCTCCATCTCTTTGTTTTGCTCAAAGGTCTGGTCTCCATAATTTTTACCGTATCTCCGATATCACAGACATTCTTATGATCATGCGCTGCAAATTTGGTAGTCTTCTTGAAATATTTCTTGTAAATCGGATGCATTATTCTCTTTTCTTCGGCAACTATAATAGTCTTGTCCATCTTGTTGCTTAGAACTTTCCCGATTCTTGTTTTTCTCATTCCTGAATGTGAAGTCTTTTTCGATTGTTTGACTTCCGCTTCCGCTGCTTTTTTTTCTTCAGACATCTTTATTATTTATTGTTTATTCCTGATTATTTTCCGGTGTTTCTTCTGTTTCCGGTTCTTTAACAGCTGTTTTCTTTCTTGTCTTTTTTACTGCTTTCTTCTCTGTCTTCTTTACCGGACTTGATGATTCTGTCTTAAGCTTCATGTTAATATTAAGCTCTCTTTCTCTCATAATTGTCAGTATCTTTGCAATGTCTTTTCTTGTGTTTGAAAGCGATTTATAGTTTTCGAGCTGACCGATTGCATGCCTGAATCTGAAATTTTCCAGAGCTTCAAAATTGTCTTTTAAAGAAGTCTTCAGATCCGCATCCGCCATTTCCCTGACTTGATTGATTTTCATTGTATTCTGATTCTATGTAATTTGTTATGAAATTCTTTGTACAAATTTTGTTTTAATCGGCAGTTTGTGAGCTGCCAGTCTGAATGCTTCCTCCGCAACTTTTTTATCTACTCCGTCTATTTCAAACATTATTCTACCGGGTCTGACTACAGCTACCCAGAATTCCGGTGCGCCTTTTCCCTTACCCATTCTTGTTTCAGCCGGTTTCTTTGATACCGGTTTATCCGGGAATATCCTTATATAAACCTTACCGTCCCTTTTCATGTATCTTGTAAGTGCAATTCTGGCAGCTTCAATCTGCCTGTCTGTTATCCATGCAGGCTCGGTTGCTTTCAGTCCGAATGTTCCGAAAGATACCGTGAATCCTCTCCCTGCATTTCCTCTTAAATGTCCCCTCTGGGCTTTTCTGAATTTTACCCTTTTAGGCATTAACATAATCTATTCTCCGGTGATAATTTTAATATTCTAGTTTCTTGATAACTGTTCGCCTCTGCAAATCCATACCTTTACTCCGATAGCTCCGTAAACCGTATGCGATGTGACCGAAGCATAATCAATATCCGCCCTGATTGTCTGCAGCGGTATTCTTCCTTCCTTATACTGCTCCGTTCTCGCTATTTCCGCTCCGCCTAATCTTCCCGAACACATAATCTTTATTCCCTCAGCTCCTGATCTCATAGTTGTAGTAATCGCCGATTTCATCGCTCTTCTGAATGAAACCCTGTGTGCAAGCTGACCGGCTATGTTTTCGGCTACCAGTTCCGCATTTAACTCCGGTTTCTTAATCTCAGAAACGTTTATTTTTACTTCTTTATTAGTAATTTTCTTTATCTCACTCTCAAGCTGGGTTATTTCCTTTCCGCTTTTTCCGATTACAAATCCGGGTCTGGATGTGTTTATCGTTAGTGTGATTTTATTTCGCGTTCTCTCTATATTTATACCGGCTATTCCCGCTTTTTCAAGTCTCTTCTTTAAATAAGACCTGATTACGGAATCTTCTAGCAATTTCTGCGCAAAACTCTTGTCATCATACCAGTTTGAGTCCCAGGTTTTTATGACCCCTAATCTGAATCCGACCGGATGTGTCTTCTGTCCCAATAATTCTCCTTAATATATATTTTAAATTATTTATTTGCTTTCAAGCTGCTCAACTACCAGTGTAAGGTGAGAGGATCTCTTTCGGATTCTGAATGCCCTTCCCTGCGGTGCCGGTAAAACTCTTTTCATTGACGGACCCTCGTTCACATAAGCCTCTTTTACCAATACTTCATTTTCTCCCAGTCTTCCCGAATCAAGCTTGTTTAAAAGATTACTGTATGCGGATTTTAATGTCTGTTCCACTACTTTTGACGCATTCTTGTTTGTATATTTAAGTATGCTGAGCGCTTCGTCCACTCTCTTGTTTCTTATCAGATCAACTACAAGTCTCATTTTTCTCGGTGATGAACCTGCGTATCTTTTTAATGCTCTTGCTTCCATTGTTTATTTACCCCCCGCTTTCTCTTCTTTTCTCTGACCGGAATGAGCCCTGAATGTTCTCGTGTGCGAAAATTCTCCGAGCTTGTGCCCGACCATATTCTCGGATACATAAACGGGAATGAATTTATTTCCGTTGTGTACCGCAAAAGTATGACCCACAAAATCAGGAGTTATAGTGCATGACCTTGACCAGGTCTTGATGACTTTCTTCTGCTTCTGTGAATTCAGCTTCTCTATCTTTCCGATTAATGTATAATCTAAATAAGGACCTTTTTTAAGTGATCTTGACATTAATATTATTTCCTTTTCTTAACTATGAACTTATTTGAAATATTTTTATTTTTTCTCGTTTTATAACCTTTTGCTGGTAATCCCCAAGGACTGACCGGATGTCCGCCGCCGGATGTCTTTCCTTCTCCTCCGCCCATCGGATGGTCTACCGGATTCATTGCTACTCCTCTTACATGCGGTCTTCTGCCCAGCCATCTCATTCTTCCTGCTTTTCCGTAACTGATGTTTTCATGATCAATATTGCTGACGACTCCGAGTGTTGCCTTGCAGTTGTTGTTTATCATTCTTACTTCTCCGGAAGGAAGCTTAACCTGTGAATATTTAGTGTCCTTTGCAACTATCTGCGCCGAAGTTCCCGCGCTTCTGACTAACTGAGCGCCTTTTCCCGGTTTCATTTCGATGTTGTGGATAAATGTTCCGACCGGTATCGCAGATAATTCAAGCGTGTTGCCCGTTTTTAATTCTGCTTCGTTGTCAGAGACAATTTTTTCGCCGACCTTAATTCCGTTCGGAGCTATAATGTAATTTTTCTTTCCGTCTTTATATTGTATCAAAGCTATTCTTGCAGTTCTGTTAGGATCATATTCGATTGCAATCACTTCAGCTTCGCCTTTTTCCGTTCTCTTAAAATCTATTATTCTGTATCTTCTTTTATGACCGCCTCCCCTGAATCTTGAAGTTACCCTTCCGAGATTATTTCTCCCGCCTGATTTTTTCATCGGCGCAAGCAAAGATTTCTCGGGAGTTGTTTTTGTTATCTCTTCAAATGTCGAGATACTGTAATATCTTGTCGCTGGTGTTGTCGGTTTTAATTTTCTAAGTGCCATCAGATTGCTTTAAAAGGGTTCTTTGCTTTTAACTAAATTATAAATTTCCGGTAAAAAATTTGTTCCATTTTTGAGGAAACGTAAAATTACTGAAAATGCTTAAAAAAGTCAATACAGGAAATCAACCTTCACCGGACTTTTTTACTAAATTTTAAACACATTCAAAGGATTTTTATATCTGTACTGAATCTGTCTGAAAATATTACTCATATGTCTTTAGTTGTTTAATGAATTATTTTTCGGTTTTTGTTTCGGAATTTTCATATTTGTTTTGCAGATTTGCAGATTTCAGGTAAATTACATTGACGGTAATTTCCGGAACAACTTCTTTTCAATATCAGGGTTACTT
>JAEUSI010000101.1 GCA_016788375.1 Ignavibacteria bacterium
CAATGTTTATGTATCCACTTTTTAAAAGGACCTTTTTCCTGAGTATCGGTAATCAGTGAAAATTCAACAAATTCCGTGAGTCTAATATTCCAGTTCGTTTTTATTATTCCAAACTGAGTTACGTTTAATTTTATGAGACTGTTCAGACCTAAGGGGAGATCTATTTTCATTATTTTTATCTTTATGTTTGACGGTGTGATTTTTATTAAATTTCTTGTATCGGTATGAAATTCAAATACTTTCTTAACCGGACAGTTTATTATAATACTTCTGCTGAAATTGTTCATAAGATTAATATTTAAATTACAAATAAAGATTAAATTGAATAATTTAAACTTATTAATTAATCCTAACTGTCAATTTCATGAGACCGAATAAAATATTAATGTGCCCGCCCGATTATTTTGAAGTAAATTACACCGGTAATGAATTTATGAAAGGCAATCTGAATAATGTTGATAAACACCAAGCTGTAAAACAATGGAATGATCTGAAGATTGTATATGAAAATCTGAAATTTAATGTTGAAGTGATAGACCCTGCTGAAGGTCTTGTTGATATGGTTTTTACTGCAAATCAGTCTCTTCCTTTTCTGGATAAATCCGGCAGAAAGAAAGTTATTCTCAGTAAGATGAGAAATTTGCAGAGAAAAGATGAAGTAAAATACTTTAAATCCTTTTATGAAAAACTTGAATACGAAATAATTCAGCTTCCGGATGAAATTGAATACTTTGAATCTGAAGGTGATTGTGTAATTGATTATGAAAGAAACATATTGTTTGGGGGTTACGGATACAGAACGCAGAAAATAGTCTATGATTTTATAGCTGAGTGTGTTAATTATAAAATAGTAAGCTTCAATTTGATTAACCCGGTTCTGTATCATCTGGACACTTGCTTTTCTGTTTTAAATCAGGATACAGTTGTCATCGCAGAAAGCGCTTTTGACGGGTCCGGTAAAGAAACAATTGCTTCATATTTCAAAAACATTATTGTTGCTGACGAAGACGAAAATCTGAATTATTTTGTATGCAACTGTCATTGTCCTGACGGAAAAAATGTTATAGTTCAGCGCGGAAGCAAAAAATTCAGCGAAGACATTAAAAAACACGGTTTCAACCTCATTGAAGTTGAAACCGGTGAATTTATGAAATCGGGTGGAAGTGTTTTTTGTATGAAACTGATGTTTTACTGAAAATAACTTCTCAGAAAGGCAGATCATCGTCTCCGGAAGCTGATTCTTTCACTGCAGCTTTTATATCGGCATTTCCGTTTTCAGATGAAGTATCATTTCCTTTAGAGTCAAGCATTACCATATCGCTTATCACTACTTTCGTAAAATAGTTCTTTTTACCGTCTTTTTCATAAGAGTCTGTCTGCAGCTTCCCTTCCAGATATACCTTGCTTCCCTTTTTAAGATATGTAGAACAGATTTCAGCTAATTTTCTCCAGGCAGTGATATTATGCCATTCTGTCTTTTCCACCAGATTACCGTCATCACCTTTATATGATTCATTAGTAGCAATTGAAAACTTTGCTACTGCTACACCCGACGGTGTATATGACAATTCTGGATCTTTACCCAGATGACCGATCAGCATTACTTTGTTTAACCCTTTAGCCATTTTGCAGCTCCTTTCTTTTTATTTTTCCTGAAATAAACATAAACTATTTTTACCCAACAATAAATACTTTTTATTGTTTAAGATTAAAATTTCCCTGAATTTTTTCTTTACCATATCATCCGGAATTTTTTTCTTTTCCGTAACAGAGTTTTTTCCTGTATCATATAAGACTATTTCATCATTGCCAAGCAGGTAAATTATATTACCGTAAATCGTAAATCCCGTCAGTCCGTTTATGCTGATAGTACTGACATATGTGCCGAGATTATCATATTTAATTATACTTTTTAATTCCCTGTCATAAACATAAACATTATTGTTTCCGTCTTTCAGAAGTTTAACCGGTCTGCCGAGCATTCCTTTTCCGGAAGTATAATATCCGAACAATCCTGAAGGATTTCTTCCGTCCTTGTAAACTACTATTCTATTATTGTCACCGTCTATTACATAAAGCTGACTGGAATTCATTACAAGCGAAGCCACCGGAGTCCTGAATTTCAGATCTTCGTTAAAATCAGCCAGATTAGTAATCAAAGTAGCTACAGGATTCAGGTTAAGATCATATCGCTGAACTCTTTTATTTTTGCCGTCTGATACAAAAATATCCAGACCGGATGAGCCGTCAATATAAGTCGGGGAATCAAACTGTCCGTCTCCCCAGCCCTGCTTGCCGTTTCTTCTGATAAAATTCAGATTATTGTCAAATTTCACAATCTGATTGGCATTAGCATCCAGCACATAAATATTATCTTTTGTGTCAGAAGTTACAGATACAGCATTTGAAAATTCTTTAATTTCCTTTTTAAGCACGAGTGTGCTGTCACCAGAAGCAAACAGGAAATTCAAAAAAATCAGTAATATCATATTATTAATTTAAAATTTAAACCTGAGACCTAAACCTGTGTTGTTGAGATAATTACCGTAATACTGTCCTCTGTAATCCTGTCCGTCATAAACAGTAAAATACAATAATACTGATCTTGTATTCAGCATTCCCAGGGCAACACCCGTTTCGAAATTATTGTTTAAACCGGAATCTGAATTTACAGAAGCTAAACCTAAATTATCCGAAATATATAAACTGAAAAATTCAGTCAGGTAGTATTTAAACTCAATTCCTAACTGCAACGAAATTCCCTTTGCATCTTCGGGAATTGAATGAAAAATTAAGTTCAGCGCCAGTAAACTTTTCAGATAAAAATTCTTCGCTAAATTATAATCAGCGACTGCTGCAAAATCCAGAAATTCCTTGCTGAATACATAAGGCGTAAAAATTGTATCTGTATTTTCATATATATGTCCGTCCTCAAGATGCGAAGAAATATGCGAGACTCTGAATCTTCCCGCCAGGTCAGTTTTCTTTGAAAGATGTTTTTTAAAATTAAAATTTATTCCGAACATATAATCAATTGCATCTACCGGAAACTTAAAATTGCTTTCACTTCTCAGATTTGAGAAAGTAAAAAAATCCACTCCGAAAGAATAAGTTATTGTCTTTCTTTTTAATCCTAACAGGTCAATTGAAACACCGATATCCAGCTTGAGATTATCATCGTCGGTATATTTCGTTACACCGATTTTAGATTCTATGATGCTTGTTTCAGTAGGAGCAAAAAGAGTATTTGAAGTAAAAAAATACAGACTGTCGTTTGCGGAATATACTCTGGCAGAATAAGCAAGGGTTGTAAAGAACAGCAGAATCAGAAAAAATTTATACACGGTTATTCAGTTGAATTTCCTTCTGTTTTTCAGATAATCAACAAAGATATTCTGACCGAGATTGTCAAGGTCTGAATAATATGCCTTACCGTCATTTGCCCTGGTAAATTCTTCGATAAAATTGACAAGATAATAATCCTGAGCTATCATAAATGTTGTAATTTTAATTTTATCCTTTCTGCAGGCAACGGCTTCATCAAGAGTTTTATTTACTATCTTTGGATCCAGTCCGAATGAATTCTTGTATATTCTTCCGTCATCCGTAAATAATGCGGAAGGTTTGCCGTCCGTTATCATGAAAATCTGTTTATTTACATTACCCTTTTTCTTAAGTATCTGCCGGGCAAGTCTGAGACCGGATTTAGTATTTGTATGAAAGGGTCCGACGGTCAGGAATGGCAGCTCCCTGACTGTAATTTCCCTTGCGTCATCACCGAAAACGACTATACTGAGTTTATCTTTCGGATATTTTGTAAGAATAAGCTCCGATAATGCAAGCGCGACTTCCTTTGCAGGCGTAATTCTGTCCTCTCCGTAAAGTATCATGCTGTGCGATATATCAATCATAAGAACGGTCGCACAGCTTGTCATATGTTCGGTTTCATAAATTTCTATATCTTCTTCACCGAGTTTGAAATCCGAAAGCCCGGATTTAATAAATGCATTTTTCAGAGTCGAGGTGAGATCAATATTCGTAACCTGATCTCCGAATTCAAATTTCTTAAGTTCGCTTAATTTGTCAATTCCCCTGCCTGACTTGTTTGACTCATGAAATCCTGATGTATCCGGCTTCATACCGGAAAAAATTTTCCTGAGCATGTCAGTACGGATTTTATGAGAGCCTTTAGAAGTGATAATCTGAATTCCTTCTTTCTCGGCAATGTAACCCTGTTTTTTCAGTTCTTCAACAAAATCACCGAACGACAGGTCTTTATCAAAAAGCTGATAATCAATACCCAGCTGTTCAAGCCATTCAAGAGCGTCTTCAACTTCTCCGTTTGTCTGAACAAGCAGAGAACTGAAAAGTGCAAACAGATTTTCAAGCCGCTGCTCGTCTGTTTGTGAATCGGAACGCCATTTTGAATAAATTATTTCCAACTGAAATTGTTACAGGGTTTAAATTAAATTACAATAAATTTGAACATCCTGAAAAACAGATTCGGATCTACTCCGAATACAATTGTCCCCAATACTGCAATCGAAGTTGATGCTATTCCAAGCGGAGAAAATGATATTCCATCTTCTGTGACAATTCCCTCCGGCTGTATAAACCACATATACACTATTATTTTCAGATAATAGTAAACTCCTACTAAGCTGAGCAGTATAGCTATTACAGAAAGCCAAATCAGATTTGACTGAATAGCGGCATAAAAAAGATAATATTTCCCCCAGAAACCGGCAAAAGGCGGAATTCCGGCAAGTGAAAACATAAATAGAGTCATATACAATGCCAGTACCGGATTTCTTTTGCCGAGACCTTTGTACGAATCAATCTCCGTATTTACATAATCCCTTGAACCGTCATCTTTCTTTTCAATAATTGATACAATAATAAAAGCTCCCAGCTGCATAAATGTATAAGCGATAAGATAATACGCAATCCCCTGAAGTGAAAATTCATTCATTGCCGCTACGCCGACAAAAATATATCCTGCACTTGCAATTGAAGAATAAGCTAGAAGTCTTTTGATGTTTGTCTGAGCAAGCGCAATTACGTTTCCGTAAAGCATTGTGGCAATAGAAGCTATTGAGAATACAAGCTTGAAATTAAGTATATTCAGCGCGAGGATAACGGGAAGTATGGTTCCAATGGCTGCAATTTTTCCCGCAGTTGAAAGCATTCCTGATACAATTGTCGGTGCGCCTTCATAAACATCCGGTATCCACATATGAAACGGGAAAACTCCTATTTTGAACATAAATCCGATAATAAACAGTGCTGTTCCGATTATAAATACATAGTTCGTAAACAGTTTCGGATTAGAATAAATAACCGATAGATTAGTTGATCCCGTAATTCCGTAAATCAGTGCTATTCCGTATAAAATAAAACCCGTCATAAATGCGCCTAAAAGAAAATATTTTAAAGCACTTTCATTTGATTTTGGCCTCAGCCTGAGAAATCCTGCAAGCACATAAAAGCAAATTGACATCAGTTCAAGGCCAATGAAAATTATAAGAATATCATTGGCAAATATCATCAGCATCATTCCCATAACCGAAAAAATCAGGAGAGAGTAATATTCGCCGAAGTTAATATTTTCCTTTTCAATATAATTTTTAGAGGCGATAATCGTTATCAGTATTCCCGTCAGAATTATCACGCTGAATGCTATGGATGAATTAGATATTCTGATGAATTTATTGAACAATATCATCTCCCTGTTCAGCGACTGAAAAGACATTACTATAGCCGCTATTACAGAAACAAGACTGAAACCGAAAATCACACTTTCGCTTTTTTTCAATAATACTTCTATCATTAATATCATCGTTGCCGAAAACGCAATTATTAATAACGGAATAACTTCAAGAAGGTCTTTTAACTGTACCATTAAGTTAATATACTTTAAGAATTTTTAGATTAGGAGTTTTTATAGTTTTAATTTTTTTGCTGTTTTGATATAATGAAAATTCAAACCCGGCAGTTTCAGGCCAGTCAAGGCTTTTGTCAAGATACATTTCATCCGGAGACTGGGTAATGTTAATCTTTAATGTACGGTCTGCAGTTCCGTATTTTTCAACTTTAAACTTTTTATTTGCAACAGTATCGTTATTCAAAAATATTTTTAAATTTTTAATTTCAAAATTATCCGGGTTGTTTTCTGTTTCCAGATTCATGCTCAGCAGAAATCCGAGCACATTATCCTGCTCACCTGTAACCGGCATAAGATTCAGCCATGTATCCAGCTCCGTAAATGAATACTTTACTGTTTCTTTCTGTAAATTTCCGCCTGAAGAAGAACACCCGCCTGCAACAACACATATTAATATCAAAGATAAGTTTCTTATTCTGAACAGATTAAACTTCATTACAGCATATACTATAGTTGCTCCCGCAATATCAGCAAACCAGTCATAAATCTCACAGCTTCTGGCAGGAACGAAATACTGGTGTATTTCATCCGTTAATCCGTACAATGCCGTGAACAATAGCGCAAATTCAAAACTATGTTCGTGCAATTTAACATTTTTCCGCTGATTTTTTAAGGAATAAAAAAATAAAATATAGAGTATCGAATAAATAATTACATGCACGATCTTGTCGCTTAATTTAAAATCAACTTCCGGGAAATTATCTCCGGGAATTGAAGACAATGCAAAGATTGCTATACAGTAGAGCGCTAAACCGGTGTGAATTAATTTCGGATTTATATTCAAGCCTGACGGATAAAGTTTTTTACTTCGGGAATTTCATTTAACAGATCAGAAGCAAGCGTAGAGCTGTCTCCGGATTTACCATAGATGATGTCTCCGCACATGCCATGAATAAATGCTCCTGATACTGCACTCATAATTACATTGCCTGTTTGGGAAAGTAAGGCTGCAATAATCCCGCTTAACACATCTCCTGTTCCTGCAGTTGCAAGATTTTCCCTTCCGGCAGGATTTATGTAAAAATAATTTCCGTCGGTGATAACTGAAGGAGCGTTTTTAAGCAGGACAACCACTTTATATTTCTTTGCAAATTCTTTCGCTTCCGTGTAAAAATTATTTCTGATTCCGGAGACGCTTTTACCGGTTAAATTTGCAAATTCGCCGATATGAGGAGTAAGAATAATATTTCTGTTTTTTAACAGATCTGTATGATTCCAGAAAGCTGATATTCCGTCGGCATCAATTACATAATTCAGATTATTTTCTTTGACAATTTTCCTTACAAGTTCAGCCGTCTCTTCGTTTTTTGATAATCCGGGACCAATTAAAACAGAATCCGCCCACTTAAGCTTTTCCTCTATTCTTGAATAAGACTGAAGAGAAAATGATCTGAATTCAGTTTCAGGCAGAGGCAGTGTCATTACTTCGGTCAGCTTAACTTCCATTATGTCATTTAAGGATTCAGGTATTCCGGTAATAACTGCACCGGCACCTGATTTAGCGGCTGCGGAAGAACAAAGATATGCAGCGCCGGTAAGACCTTCCGAGCCTGAAAGGATAAAAACTTTTCCGTTTGAGTATTTATTTGAATCAGATTTTCGAAGAGGAAGAAATTCCCTGACATCATTTACAGAGGTTTCATAAATTTTATTTCTGTTATACTTTGAGAATTCAACTGAAGGAATTCCGATATTTATGACCTCTGTTTTTCCCGAACTGTTTTTTCCCTCATAAAACATCGAATGAAATTTCTTAACTCCCATGGAAAGCGTAACATCAGCTTTAACGGAATCGTGACCCTGACAATAACTGTTAAGACAAGACGGAATATCTATTGCAATAACAGTTCTGTTTTTAAGCTTATTGATGAATTTAATAACGCTTGCAATTTCCCTGTCTGGAATTCCCTTAAAACCAATTCCGAAAACAGAATCAATTATGAGTTTGTTTTCAGGATGAATATTTCTTTTTAAAAGGTTCAGATTACCGCATTGAATTATCCTGAGGTAACTGCTTTTCAGATTCTTAAGGACGGTAAAATTTACAAGAGCATCTCCTTTAAGTTCCCATTCTCCGAAAAGCATAAGAATCTTGACTCTTACATTTTTGCTGATAAGATTCCTCGCGATAACAAAACCGTCTCCGGCATTGTTACCTTTGCCTGCAAGTATCACAACTTCACCGGCAGTTTCTTTTTTATAATTCCTGAATATATAACTTGCTGAATTTAATCCTGCATTTTCCATCAGGATAAGTGAAGGTATTTTGAGAGATGATATTATTTTCTTTTCAACTTCCGTTATTTTTTCATTGAGGAATACATTTTCCATATTATCAAGAAATTGATTCTTTCATTAGTCTTATTACTTCAGACCTGTTTTCTGAACCGAAAACAGATGACCCGCAGACAAACATATCAGCTCCCGCATCCGATAGTAATTTAATATTTTCGGGTCCTACTCCACCGTCCACTTCGATTCTGCATTTCAGATTTTTCCTGTCAATGATCTCTTTTAATTCTGAAATTTTTTCAAGCGTATTGGGAATGAATTTCTGTCCGCCGAATCCCGGATTTACACTCATTAATAATACAAAATCAACATATTCAATTATGTAATCAAGCACAGTAACGGAAGTCGAAGGGTTTAATACAACTCCTGATTTTATACCTAATGATTTTATAAGATTTATTACTCTGTTAAGATGAAAATTGTTCTCATAATGAACGGAAATAAAATCAGCACCGCTTTTAAAAAAATCTTCGATATAATTTTCAGGATTGTTAATCATCAGGTGCACATCAAGCGGAAGATCGGTAATTTTATTTACATCAGATACAATTTTAGCACCGAAGCTGATATTAGGAACAAAACTGCCGTCCATTATATCACAGTGAATTATATCCGCTCCGCTTTTTTCAACATCAAGAATTTCTTCTTTCAATATTGCAAAATCCGCGGATAAAATTGACGGACATATTTTCTTGTCAGGATTATTCAATTTATGTTTCGCATATAATTATTTGCCATTAGAAGAGCCGTTACTTTTCTTTGTGTCGTTGTCAGTACCTGATTTCGGAGTATCGTCTTTCCTGCCTGACTGTGTCTTATCAGTCTGCTTGTCAGTTTTTGTATCAGCCGGATTAGTTTTTGTATTATCCTTTGTACTTTCAGAAGGTTTTGCGTTTTCATTTTCCCTGCCCGGATTCTGATTTGTATTGAGTCCTGTTTCGCTTTCTTCCGTTTCCTGAGTGACTACTGCCTTTTTTCTTGAAACAAAAAGGTCAACCGTAGTATTTTCATTTGCCGATTTGTCTGATTTAGGATACTGATCTATAATCTGTCCCGGAGGCATGTTATTGTTTGTCTGATATGTTATCTTGCCTACTTTAAGCTTGGATTCAGTAATTAGTTTTTTAGCATCTTCGAGAGTCTTTCCGCTTAATAACGGAACTTTCAGATCCCCTATTAACGGTCCGTCACTGAGGATCAAATCTATTGATGTGTTTTTTTTAATTTTGCTGCCGGGTTGAATTACCTGTGACAAAACATAATCTTCGGGAAACTCATTTGAATTTTTCCTGACGGTTTCTCCGAGTTTAAGACCTCGCTGTTCAAGTGTAAATTTTGCATCACGAAGAGATTTTCCCGATAAACTGGGAACATCAGTAAGCTGTTCTCCTCCGCTTATTGTAACATAGATCCTGCGTCCGTACTTCACAGTTTCATCTGAAGGCGGATTCTGATCAAGAATAATTCCGATCTGCTTGCTTTCATCGTATTTTACTTCTCCCTGTTTAATCTCAAGTCCCGCATCTTCGATTACTTTTTTAGCTTCGATAAAATTCATTCCCGTAATCTTCGGTACTTTAACCGTATCCGAATGTTTCACATACAAAGGCATTATCACGTTATTAAATAAAATGAAAAGCGCAATTGCCGATACAAAAATTATTAATAACTTCTTCATCATATTAATAAATTAATCATCTCATTTATAAATTTAAACACACTAGCAAATCTCAAACATGTTTATAAAAAAGGCGGTAAGAATTTACCGCCCTGATTACTTTTGAAAAAAAATACAATAAGTTTATATCATATTATGCGATTTCCCATGTTTTGCCTCCGGAAAGGATTTTATCAAGCGAAGGCTTTCCTTTTTTCTTAATCACATTTTCAATCTGCTCATTCATAATATCTTCATAAGTCGGATAATCTTCGGTATAAAATACTCCGAAAGGTCTTGGAAGATGTCTTTCGATATGGTCCTGAAAACTTGCAAGAATATTTGCTTTGAGTTTATCGGTTTCATCGTGAATCCACAGGTCATTTACTGAGTTTCCGTTTTCATTAAGGTTGATTACAACAGGTTTATAGCCGTCGAGTTTTATGCCTTTCGAATCATTTTCCCCGAAAACAAGCGGCTTACCGTGTTCGGCAAACAAAGCATTATCTTTCTTTGTTTCCTTATCCGAGTAAAGGAAAAATGCTGCATCATTAAATACAGGACAGTTCTGATAAATTTCTACAAATGAAGTTCCCTTGTGAAAATGAGCTCTTTTAAGTATAACCTGCATGTGCTTCGGATCCCTGTCCAGAGATCTTGCAATGAAAGTTCCCTTTGCACCAAGTGCAAGCTCAATTGGATTAAACGGCTCATCAATCGAACCATACGGTGTTGATTTGGTAATCTTTCCTACTTCAGATGTCGGAGAGTACTGACCTTTTGTCAGGCCGTAAATCTGATTATTAAACATAAGGAGATTGACGTCAAAATTCCTTCTCAGCAGATGAATAAAATGATTTCCGCCGATTGACAAGGCATCACCGTCACCTGTGACTATCCAGACACTCAGATCAGGTCTTGAAGCCTTCAAACCTGAGGCAATTGCAGTTGCTCTTCCGTGAATTGAATGCATTCCGTAAGTGTCCATGTAGTATGTAAATCTTGACGAGCATCCTATTCCCGAAATGAAAACAAAATTCTGTTTCTCTACTCCGAGATCAGGAAAAATTGTCTGAGTCTGTTTTAGTATTGAATAATCACCGCAACCCGGACACCAGCGAACTTCCTGATCCGTTGCGAGATCTTTTGGGGTTAGTTTTATATCTGTTGTAGTATTCATTAGGTTATCGGTTGTTTGTTGTCAGTCCGGCTGTATCAAGAAACAACAACCGACAAATGACAACAAACAACTATTTTAACATCTCCAATATTTTACTCTTTACCTCTCCGGTAGTGAACGGCATGCCTTTAATTTTATTCAATCCCTTTGCATCCACTAAAAATTTATCGCGAATGATTTTTATAAGTTGACCGTTATTCATTTCAGGTATCACCACTTTCTCAAACTGCTTTATAATATT
>JAEUSI010000102.1 GCA_016788375.1 Ignavibacteria bacterium
TTTTGCCGGAAGAATAGCTGATACAGGAAAAGATCCTGTGCCGATAATGATGAAATGCAAAGAGGCGGTTAGTAGAAACAAGAATGCCGAGTTGTTATGGGCAAGTTCGAGAGAACTACTGAATATTATACATGCTGAAAACTGCGGATGTGACATTGTGACAGTTACTAATGATATAATCAAAAAACTTCCAATGATAGGAAAGGATCTTGATGAACTTTCGCTTGACACAGTAAAAATGTTTTACAATGACGCAGCTGCAGCGGGATATAAGTTTTAAGTAAAGTGAAAGATCCGGATAAAGAATAGACATTTTATTGTGAACTGAATTACATTTATCATTAATTAAAACATGAGCCGGTTTGTCAAAGACAAAGGAAAAAATTTTTCTTTTTTTATCTGACCTGCTTTTTATAAATCTGGCATGGATATTTTATTATTATGTCAGAGTAGAATCCGGCTGGATTATTTATGCCAATCCTCCGTCATTCCTGATTCCGCTGATTGTAGTTTATTTGTACTGGCTGATTATATTTTCATTTGCGGGTTTGTATCAGCACTGGTTTGTAAGATCAAGATTTGATGAGTTTGCATCGGTATTCAAGGCTGTATCTTTCGGATGTTTTTTTCTGTTCTTTATAATATTTATCGATGATTTCATAAACAATGCTCCTATCATTTCAAGATTTCTGATACTGATATACTGGTTAATAATGGTATTTTCAGTAAGTTCGGGAAGGATTATAATCAGAAGCATACAGAGAAATCTTCTTGAAAAAGGAATCGGATTAAGAAACACGCTGATTGTAGGAAGCGGGGATAAAGCAGAAGAATTAAAGACAATGGTCAATAAATATCCCCAGCTCGGATACAGAATAACAGGTTTTGTTTCTATAAACGATGATTCAGATAAGCATTCACTCGGCAAAACGGAAAATCTTCCTGATATTATCCGTTCAATGGATGTATCTGAAATACTTATTGCGCTTGAAACAAACGAGAAAGACAGGCTTATAGACATACTCAGATATTGTTCAGAAGAAAAAGTCAGCATGAAAATACTTCCGGACATGTATGAAATAGTAAGCGGGATGGCAAAGACAAATCAGATTTACGGAATACCCCTGATAGAAGTAATGCCTGATATTATGAGTCCGGCAGGCAAACTGACAAAGAGAATTCTGGATGTCGGCATCTCATCGTTTACTCTGATAATACTGTTTCCGCTTCTTATTCTTGTCGCATTGTCAATAAAGATTGATACAAAGGGACCCGTTTTTTACAAACAGATAAGAGTAGGCAGAAGAGGTAAAGAATTTCAGATGTATAAATTCAGGTCGATGATTGCAAATTCCGAGGAGTACGGTCCCGAATGGGCAGGTGAAGATGATCCGAGAATTACAGGTACCGGGAAAGTAATAAGAAAAACTTATCTTGATGAAGTTCCACAGATGATAAATGTATTAAAAAACGAAATGAGTCTAATCGGACCCAGACCTGAAAGACCTTATTTTGTCGAGCAGCTGAAAAGAGAGATACCGTATTATTATAAGAGACTTTCGGTTAAACCCGGAATTACGGGATGGGCACAGATTAAGCACAAGTATGACTCTTCGCTTGAAGACGTAAAAACCAAGTTACAGTACGATTTTTATTATATTGAGAACATGAGTTTAAAACTTGATTTTAAAATCATGATAAATACTATTATTGTCATTACACTAATGAAAGGTCATTAATATTGAGCAAAATTTTAGTCATAATACCGACATACAATGAAGCGGACAATATTCTGAAAATTATTCCGGAGGTGCTGAAGAACAGCTCGGGAGACAGGGATTACAATATTCTTGTCGTTGACGACAATTCTCCCGACGGTACTGCAGGTCTTGTTGAAAATCTTAACAACGAAAAAGTTAATATTCTAAAAAGAGAAAAGAAAAACGGTTTGGGCACGGCTTATCTTGCGGGTTTCAAATACGCGATAAAGAACGGTTATGATTATGTTTTTGAAATGGACGCGGATTTTTCACATGATCCGAAATATCTCAACATATTTATAGAAAAAATTGAAGCCGGATATGATCTGGTTATAGGCTCCAGGTACATTAACGGAATTTCAGTATTAAACTGGCCGTTAAGAAGGCTTATAATGAGCTACCTCGCAAGCGTTTATACCAGAGTAGTTACCGGATTAAATGTAATGGACACAACAGCTGGATTTATGTGTTACAGAGTGGAATCGCTCAAGCAGATAAATCTTGATGAAGTAAAATCAAACGGATATTCATTTCAGATAGAGATGAAGTTTAAATTTTTCAAAAAAGGATTCAGGATATTTGAAGTGCCGATTTTATTCATAGACAGAAGAGAAGGTGAATCAAAGATGTCAAGGAAGGTAGTCTATGAAGCATATTTCATGGTCTGGAAATTAAAAATCAAATCCATTTTCGGAAAATTATAAATCTGTAAATGACTGATGTTTCCGTAGTAATAGTAAATTATAATGTAAAGGAACTTGCTGAGAACTGCATAGCTTCGGTGTATAAAGCGAATGACGGTAAATATGAACTTGAAATCTTTTTTGTAGACAACAACTCCATTGACGGCAGTCCGGAATACATCTCCCGGAAATTCCCTTCTGTAAAAGTAATCTCCAACGAAAATAACATAGGTTTTTCAAAAGCGAACAACATAGCATTAAGGCAGGCTGCAGGCAAATACATTCTTATACTTAACCCGGACACAGTGCTTGAAGAAGGCACATTCGAAAAGCTGATAAACTTCACCGAAAAAAACGAAAAGACCGGAGCCGTAACTTCCAAGTTAATACTTGCAGACGGCAGGCTGGATTCTGCATGCAGAAGAAGTTTCCCCACTCCTTCGGTAGCAATCCCGAGAATACTCGGATTGTCCAAGATCTTTCCGGGAAGCAGGGTATTCGGTAAATACAATCTGACATACCTTGACGAAAACAAAACTTATGAAATTGATTCTATTTGCGGGGCTTTCATGTTTATTCCGTCGGAAGTATTAAACAAAGTCGGATTTTTTGATGAAGATTATTTTATGTACGGCGAGGATATAGATTTATGCTTCAGAATAAAAAAAGCCGGTTTCAGGATTTTCTATTTTCCGGAAGTAACGACAATTCATTTCAAAGGCGAGAGCACGCGAAAAACCAATCTGTCGTATGTGAACAATTTTTACGGAGCAATGAGAATATTTGTGAGAAAAAATTTCACAGGAGCTTCGAGATTATTGTCATCTCTTTTACAGGCTGGAATTTATCTCCGGCTTTTGTTCTCGTACTTTAAAAGATTTTTCAGATATCTGATTTTTCCGTTTACAGATGCACTGCTTTTATTTTTCTCGATGATACTTTCTGTAAAACTCAGATTTGATATTTTCCCGGGCAGGGAATATATGTTCATTATTTCCATTTATGTAGCGGTTTGGCTCTTACTGCTGACAATACTCGGATTATATTCAAAGAGATATTTCCTTTCCATAAAAAAAACTTTCAATGCCGTAATCGTCGGATTTTTTATTAACTCGTCTATCACTTATTTCTTCAAAGAATATGCATTCTCAAGAGGAGTAATCTTATCATCAACTGTGATAGCGGCATTCCTGCTCATCTTGTGGCGGTCTTCAATAAGATCTTATTTCTTTTTTGTTTCGAAAAACATATTGCTGAACAAGGTCAATCTCCTGATTGTCGGTCACGACAAAATCAGTCAGAATACGGAAGACAGGCTGAATTCAAAATATAATATAATCCATTTTGACGAAATTGCAGTAAAGAAAACCAAAGCATCTCTTGAGGAAATAATACAGATTAAAAAAATTGACGAGGTTGTATTTACGGGAAATTACTTTTCAAATCAGGATATACTGAATCTTATGTGGGATTTCAGGGGAAGGAATGTCAGATTCAGAATTTTTCCTTCAGGGAAAGAACTTATACTTTCGAAATTAAATTCAAACAGTCTTGATGAAATAAACTTAATTGAAATTGAATATAATATTAACAATAAATTAAATATATTTTTAAAAAGAGCATTTGATATTGTATTATCATTATTATTAATGCTTTCGGTTTATCCTTTAATGTTAATCCTGAATAAGATATTCGGAATTAACTTTTCGGAAAAGACTTCAGTGATATTCAGTGTGCCGAAAGTTTTAAAAGGTGAATATACATTTGTAGGATATCCGGAATGGTCAGGATGGACGGGAAAAATGTTTGCGGGAAAGAGAGGACTGACAGGTCTTGTGCAGTTAAATAATTATCCCGGTATTACGGAAGCCGAAATAGAGAATTTCAACCTGTTCTATGCAAAGAATCAGACGCTAATGCTGGATATAGAAATTCTTCTCAAGACTTTCTTTTCATTATTTAAAAAGTAAATATCATATAAAATGGCTTTACAGAATTATCTTGATTTTGAGAAACCGATAATTGATCTGGAACAAAAAATAGAAGAGATGCGGAAGATGTCGGACAAACTTGACATTTCAAATGAAATAAACAAACTTGAAATAAAAGTGAATCAGTTAAGGAAAGACATATTCGAACAGTTGACTCCATGGCAGATAGTTCAGCTTGCAAGACATCCGGAAAGACCTTACACTCTTGATTACATTTATCTTATGACGGAGAATTTCACTGAACTTCACGGTGACAGGCATTACGGAGATGATAAAGCGATTGTAGGCGGATTTGCAACAATAGGGGGAAAGACAGTGATGATACTGGGACAGCAGAAAGGAAGGGACACAAAATCGAACATTTACAGAAATTTCGGAATGCCGAATCCCGAAGGATACAGAAAAGCTCTCAGATTAATGAAACTTGCAGAGAAGTTCAATAAACCTGTAATTACTCTGATTGATACGCCCGGAGCATTTCCCGGAATTGAAGCTGAGGAGCGTGGTCAGGCAGAGGCTATAGCAAGGAATCTGTTTGAAATGTCAAAACTGCAGGTTCCGATAATAACTGTTATAATCGGGGAAGGAGCTTCCGGCGGCGCACTGGGAATCGGACTCGGTGACAGAATATTAATGCTGCAGTACTGCTGGTATTCTGTGATTTCACCCGAATCCTGTTCGTCTATATTATGGAGAAGCTGGGATTTTAAAGAGCAGGCTGCTGATGCCCTGAAGCTTACATCAAAAGACATGCTGAAGCATAAAATCATCGACAGGATAATTGACGAACCTATAGGCGGAGCTCACAGAAATCATCAGGAAGCAGCGGAAATTCTGAAGAAAGCTTTAGTTGAAGAGATAGAGACTGTCGGTAAAATAAAAAAAGATAAATTGCTTGACAGCAGAATAAGGAAATTCGGAGAGATGGGATACTGGAAAGACTAATCACTCGGACAGACTTTTTCGGGATCATCATTAAGAGCTCTTCACTTTCAGATTTAACAGTCGGATTCAGACCTCATTCAGATTTTTGAAAAGAATATTTAACTTAACCGGTTTTTGGCAGATAATAATTCAAAATTTTTAATTAACGGCGGTAAGCCTTTAAGCGGGAATGTAAAAGTAAGCGGTGCAAAAAACTCGGCAACAAAACTTCTTGTAGCTTCACTTCTTACCGGAGATAAATGCGTTTTAAAAAATTCACCGAACAAAATCAGCGACCTTATTCTGACAAAAAATATTTGTGAGAACCTGGGCAGCAGTATAAGTATTTTAAAAGATACTTTAAGTGTACAGACAAAGAGCATTTCAAACTATCACATTTCTTCAGATCTCGGAAACAAAACACGCATAGCGATTTTGCTTGCAGGACCGTTACTATTAAGAACCGGAAAAGCGGAAATTCCCGTGCCCGGCGGATGTAAGATCGGTTCACGTCCCGTAAATTTTCATATTGACTCGCTCGAAAAGCTCGGATGCAGCGTAACACTAAAAGACTGATACTTTCAGCTTGAAGCAGACAGATTAAACGGAAGTAATATCCGGCTTGAATATCCGAGTGTCGGGGCAACGGAAAATATTATTATTGCAAGTACACTTGCAAAAGGAAGAACAATTATCACAAATGCAGCTGTAGAGCCAGAGATAATTGATTTGATAAAATTCCTTCAAAAGATGGGTGCAATAATTGAAATCAGCACCGACCGGAAGATTACAATAGAGGGTGTTGAAAAGCTGTCAGGAGCGGAGCACAATGTAATTCCGGACAGAAATCAGGCGGCATCATTTGCATGCGCAGGACTTGCATCTAAAGGTGATATATTTGTTGAGAATGCAAGGCAGAATGATCTGATAACCTTCCTTAATACAGTAAGGAAAGTTGGAGGCGGATTTGAAGTCAAGGAAAACGGAATCAGATTTTATTATGACGGCGGTTTTAAATCTATTGCATTAGAGACAAACGTGCATCCCGGATTTATGACCGACTGGCAGCAGCCTTTTGTGATACTTATGACACAGGCAAATGGATTATCTATCGTTCACGAGACAGTGTATGAAGAAAGATTCGGTTATGTAACCGAACTTCAGAAGATGGGAGCTGAAATTGAACTTTACGATAAGTGTCTCGGAGGGCTTGAGTGCAGATTTTCAAATACATATTACTATCACAGCGCTGTGATAAAGGGACCAGTCGAACTTCATTCTGCCGAGATAAATGTTCCGGATTTAAGAGCAGGATTTTCTTATTTGATTGCGGGAGTAATAGCAAAAGGAGAGTCTGTAGTAAACGGAGCAGTATATATTGACAGAGGATATGAAGACATAGATGAAAAGCTGCGGAATCTCGGAGCTGAAATCAAAAGGATTTGATAAATTGAGTTTATTATTTTTTTTTATTTCCGGATGATGAAATAAACAAAAGAATCTGTTTTAAAAAACAAACGCACCGACCTCATAAACCGTATCCCTTACATTTTGCCAAAGTATAAATTTCTAAATTAATCTTCTCGATAATTTTAAGTAAATTACATTAACATTTTATATACAATTATAAAATAGCAAATATTATTATTAAAGTTAAACATTATTTATTTTATGACACAATCAGAAAAAATTAAAAAGTTAAATGAAATTAAGCAGGAAGCTTATCTCGGCGGAGGACAGAAGAGAATTGATTCACAGCATAAAAAAGGAAAGCTGACTGCCCGCGAGAGAATTAATCTTTTGCTTGACGAAGGCAGCTTTCAGGAAACAGATATGTTTGTAAGGCACCAGTCTTATGATTTCGATCTTAACAGTCAGCGATATTATACAGACGGAGTAATTACCGGAACCGGAACTATTGATGGCAGAACCGTTTGTGTGTTTTCTCAGGATTTCACTATACTCGGCGGTTCACTTGCTGAATATCATGCCAAAAAAATCTGCAAGATTATGGATATGGCAATGAAAATCGGCGTGCCTGTAATCGGAATCAATGACAGCGGAGGAGCGAGAATTCAGGAAGGAGTTATTTCACTCGGCGGTTATGCGGATATTTTTTTAAGAAATACTCTTTCAAGCGGAGTAATACCTCAGATATCGGCAATTGTCGGACCTTGCGCCGGAGGAGCGGTTTATTCTCCTGCGATAACTGATTTTGTTTTTATGGTTGACAAAGTATCATACATGTTTGTTACAGGACCGAATGTTGTTAAAACCGTAACACACGAAGAAGTTACTTTTGATGATCTCGGCGGGGCAAGGACTCATGCCGTAAAAAGCGGCGTAAGCCATTTTACTTCAGATACGGAAGTCGAGTGTTATCAGAGCATAAGAAAATTAATTTCATATATACCGTTAAACAATATGGATAATCCGCCTTCGGCAGAATATAACGGCGGCGAAAAAAATCTGGATTTTCTGAATGAATATCTTCCTGACAATCCCAACAAACCTTATGATGTAAAAGAAGTGATTGAAGCATTAATTGATGACGGAACATTTTTTGAAGTTCATAAAGAATATGCTGAAAATTTAGTTGTCGGTTTCGGAAGAATAGAAGGAAGGTCTGTCGGAATTGTCGCCAATCAGCCGCTGGTGTTAGCAGGAGTTCTTGATCTGAACTCCTCAATTAAAGGGGCGAGATTTGTCAGGTTTTGCGATGCATTTAATATTCCTTTGTTAGTGCTTGAGGACGTGCCCGGATTTCTGCCGGGAACCGATCAGGAATGGCGCGGAGTAATCAGGCACGGAGCAAAGCTTCTTTATGCATTTTGCGAAGCGACAGTTCCTAAGGTAACTGTGATTTTAAGAAAAGCATACGGCGGAGCTTATGATGTTATGAATTCAAAACATGTAAGGGGAGATATAAATCTTGCGTGGCCGTCGGCAGAGATTGCCGTAATGGGAGCACAGGGAGCGGCGGAAATAATTTTCAAAAAGGAGATAGATGCAGCTGAAGATAAAGTACTGGCGCTGAAGGATAAAGTGGATGAGTTCACGGAAAAATTTGCAAATCCATATCTTGCTGCAGAGAGAGGATTTATTGATGATATTATAGAGCCTAAGGAAACAAGAAAAAAGCTAATTTATTATTTCCGCATATTAGAGAATAAAGTTGATATTAATCCGAAGAAAAAACACGGAAACATTCCGTTATAATAATCAGGAAAGTGATAATTATTAATCCCGGAGTGATAATTTCATTCCGGGATTTTTTTTTTACGGATTAATAAGGTGTACAGGATTTGTTAAAAGAAATTGAAGAATTTAATCTAATTTGATATAAAATAATAATTAAGCAATAACCGGATTTTCTGAAAATCCTTAAAAAGCTTAATTGATTTTAAAACGTAATTTGATTAATTTTGTAAAATATAGAAATAAATGTCCGGTGAGCAGGAAAATTCCGACAGGAATAAAAGTTCTTTAAAAAAGGTACTCACTAATCCGTTATTCAGGGCAGACTCGAAGATTGCACAGTATTCAGGATTAGGGGTGACATTAGCTGTAACGATACTGATATTTCTCTGGGCAGGAATGTGGTTAGACGGAAAGTTCGGCACAGGTGTTTTGTTTACATTAATACTAACTTTTATAGGATTTTCAGCGGGCTTTTACAGTTTTTATTTAAACATTAAAAAGCTTACCGAAGAGGATAAAAAAGAAAACCCAAAATTCAATAAATTCTGAAACCGGAAGATTTAAAGAAATTTATTTTCAGAGTATTAATAATCAGCGTATCAATACTGGCCGCATCTTCTGGAATAATATTATATCTAAACCAGTCTCAGTATGAAATACCGGTATTTCTGGGCTGGCTGATAAGTTTTTTAAATACAGTAACAGGAAGTTATATAATTTACAGGGCATTCAGGACAGCAGGAAAAGGTTTTTTCAATACAGTTCTTTTGAGTATGGTTGTAAGAATGTTTGTGATTTCAGGAATAGTCTTTATCCTAGTATTTTTTTTCAGAGTTGAAAAGTTCAGTCTGGCAATATCAATGTTTTTATTTTACTTTTTATTTCTAATTATGGAAATAAATCTTCTCAACAAAAACAGACAGACTGAAAAAGCATGAATAATTTTCAAAAGCATTTACTTTCATTATTTAGAATATAATACATTAATTTTTTAAGCATTTTGGTTCGCAGAAAATCTACGGTAAATATCAAATCAGCAGCAGTAAGTTTCATAATATTTCTCTCATTACTTTTTCCGCTGACTGCAGTTAATTCTGCTTATGCAGAGCAGCCTTCGGGAGAGAAGACACAAAAAGAATCCAACATACAGGAAGAGCATAAGGAAGAAATGGATATTATCGACAAGGTAGTCGATCATCATTATGTTGACTTTTACTTTCTGGGCAAACTCCCGCTTCCTCATTTCGAACCGGTAGAAATCCTCGGAATAAAATTTGATTTTTCGGTTACAAAGAGTCTGTTTATGATATTTCTTTCATCCGTAATTCTTATAATAATTCTGTCTTATGCTGCATCAAAGAACAAAAAGAATAAAGTCCCGAAAGGGATAGGGAACATGGTTGAATCCATAATAGTATTCATCAGGGATGAAATTGTCGTTCCGAACATGGGAAAAGAAGGACTGAAACTTCTGCCGTTTTTCCTTACACTTTTCTTTTTCATATTGATTGCAAACCTTATCGGACTGTTTCCTTTCATGGCACAGCCGACAAAAAACATTAATGTTACGGCAGCACTTGCTATAGTTACATTTATAATGACACAGGTGAAGGGAATTCAGGCGCAGGGATTCGGAGGATATTTCAAAGGGCTTGTTCCTCCGGGAGTTCCGGTATTTGTTCTGCCGATTATGATAATCGTCGAGTTTATCGGATTATTCACGAAGCCATTTTCACTGTTAATGAGGTTGTTTGCAAATATCACTGCCGGTTCAATCATAATTTTTTCGCTGATTGGACTGATATTCATCATGCAGTATGCCGGAGCCGTTATAGCAGTGCCGTTTGCATTATTTATTTATATGATGGAAATTTTCATAGCGTTGTTACAGGCTTATATATTTACTATGCTTTCAGTATTATACATAAACATGGCAATGCATCATCATTAATAACCGGACAGAATTATATCCGGCAATTTCAGTAAATAAGAAATAAATTTCAGCAACAAAAATAAAATAAAACAAATTAATTAATTAAATAAACAAGAAGGGAATACTTAAAATGGATTTTGCATTTTTAGGAGCCGGAATCGGAGCCGGATTAACAGTTATCGGAGCAGGAATAGGCATTGGCAGACTTGCCGGATCAGCAATGGAAGCCAGCGGAAGACAGCCTGAAGCGCTCGGAGAAATCAGAACATCAATGATTATTGCAGCAGCTCTCGTTGAAGGTGTTGCTTTATTCGGACTTGTTATCTGCATACTGCTTGCAACTAAAAGCTAAGAGCAATCTAAAGAAAGATCTGACAGGCATTAATCTGCAGTCAGATGATTTGATAAAAATTTAATAAAGAAAAGATAATGGTATATTATCTAACATTATTATTCAATCATTCACTGATTCTTTTATTCAGCGGAGGAGAGGAAAAGCCGATGCTCTTATCGGTTAATCCGGGATTAATAATCTGGCAGCTTCTCATATTTGTGATTCTTCTTTTTTTACTCAAGAAGATTGCTTGGAAGCCTCTGCTTTCATCCCTGCATTCAAGAGAACAGTCAATCAGGGATACAATTGATCAGGCGGAAAAGCTTCAGAAAGATGCTCAGGATTTAATAGAGCAGAATAAAAGAAACATGGCTGAAGCAAATGCGCATTCAATGAAGATAATAAATGATGCGAAGGATATGGCAGGAAAGTTAAGAGACGAAATAATGACAAAAGCTCAGGAAGATTCGAGAAAGCTTATAGAGATT
>JAEUSI010000103.1 GCA_016788375.1 Ignavibacteria bacterium
ATACAAATGCAAGTGTTTACAAGGATTCATATAATGTATTGTATCACGTTTTTTGGCAACGTTTTCTCACGGTATTTGGCAAAAATACGAATATATAAGGTTGAATTACAGGCTGTTTTCGAAGAAATAATTTTGTGATTACGGTTTCACATATATCCCGATGTCCGGGCTTGAATACGGGATAGTAGTTCCGAACCAATCAACTGTCGCTGTGTCTGCGACTCTAAGTACTTCCGAATTGTAATTGACCCCGCTCCCATCAGCCGGTGATCCGGTGTTGAATTGAAAACAAGTCAGGGTATCAAGCATGTACGGATTGATTTTTGCTGATAAATTCTGAGTTAATCTCTTGATCTGTGGATCGGCTGTGATGTACGTATAACTTCCTCCCGATTTCTCGTGCCCGGTGCTGTCAGCCCAGTTCTGTATAGAGCCGTATTTTCTGTACAACCAGGGATTTCCGGGTAAGGTATCTTCTCCATATGCTTCCCAGAACATTTTGTTTGTTGTTCCTGCTGAAGAATAGTATATGTTGTGATGTATTTGAGCGTTTGTAAACCAATTCCGATAAAAGTTCGATGCAGGCGGCGCAGATCTGGTAAAGGAATGATTGAAAGCAGTCGTTGAATCGCCGCAGATAAATATATTATTGTAAAAATAAACACTGTCCGCTTTTCCGGTTGATCCGATGCAATTATAGCCATTGGAATCTTTGTAAGTGGCATTCCAATTATGCGTTTTCGATCGCTTCATGTGTATAAGATTGTTGTAAACATAACACCTTTTGACATAATTCGGATTGTAACTGTAATACATGTAAATACCCATTCCATTCTGAGTACCGGAATCTCCGATGACTACATTATAACGAACTACATTGAATGATGACGCAAGTGAATCCTCATACATCCCGGAAAGAATGTAGCAGGGATAACTGGTCGCCGATCCTGCAATTGATATTCCGAAGTGACAGTTTGCAACATAGTTGTATTCCGCAACCATTGAGTCAGACCCGCAGTCCCAGTATATACCGCCTCCTTCAACTCGTTTATTCCTGACATTCTTTACTTCATTGTAGCGTATAATGCAGTTTCGCGCGTCTGAGAAATATATCCCGCCCGTTGCAGTACCGAATACATAACCAATGTTATTAATATAGTTTCTCTCGATTATTACATTCTTGCAAAAGAATAGTTCTATGCCGCTTGCAGAATATCCCTTTACAGGAGTACTGTCTTTTCCGACAACATCTGTAATAGAATTATTTCTGATAATAAAATTAGAGTAATTGATCCAATAAACATTGAATCCCATCGCTCCCATATTTTTAAAAACATTCCCCTCAATCAAATATCTACCTCTCTGGCTCAGATGTACATTGCCGAAAGCCAACCCGGATGTTCGAAAGTTATAAAATTCACAGCTGTCAACTATTAACAGATTCGAATCATTATTATAGTTATAGTTAAATGATAAATCTAAACCGTAGGATTCATCACTCCTGCCTCCAGTGAATGTGAGAGGATTATATTTCCCGAGAAATACCAAGTTCCTGAATGCCAGCCTGAATGTCCAGTAAAACCTGATTATTCTGGCTTTAGATTCTTCGATTTCTAACACGGCTTTCCCGTTTCCATAAGAATTAAATGTAAATGGCAACGCGCTTCCATTAAAATAGTAACTTGATTGCGAATACTCTAAATATCCGGAAATAGTATCCCCGCCTCTGAATCTGATAGTATCACCGGGTACCAAAGTAATGGACTGAAGTCTGCTTATCGTCCTGAATGCTGTCGCGGAATCGAGACCGTCATTTGTGTCTGATCCGGAACTTGAAATGTAGTATGTATTCGGTATTGTATCAACTACCTCCGGTATTAAAGGAGGTAAATGTATAAACGGTCCCGGTGTCTGGAGCTGTGCATACACCTGCATATAAAATATTGAATATAAAACATTAATCAGGAATATAATTCTGCCGGCTCGCGCCATAGATGACTCCGTCAATTTTAATGAATGAATAAATTCCGATAAGTCCATCCCCAAGTGGATTGTCGTCTGAAGGGAATAGAGCGTTTGTAAATGTCGGTTGTCCTGAGCCCAATAGGATATTATCTACAATTATTGTTATCCATTTCCCTTCCTGCAGATTTTGCAGCTCTAAGTTAACAGATCCGCTTGTCAGTGACAGTTTGAATAAAGAATTGACAGTGCAATCTACCGGAATCGGATCTGCAATAGCATCTCCATCAATTATAACAAGCTGTTCAACCGTCCTTCCTCTCCCGAATATATCCTGAGAAAATGAATCAGCGTTGACAATCAGACAAAGGAATATTGCTAAAATTATTATTTTCATTTTAAATTATTCCCCCTTCTTCTAATCGGAATAGTTTTTGAGATTGTCGCTTTCACATACTTCACTACCAAACGGTATATGTTCGGATTTAATACAAGAAATTCATAATTGCCGGTGAGACCGGTGATCAGATTGCTCGACAGATCCGACCATGTCTGCAGATTTCGTAAAGCTACTGCTGTTGTATCATTTGTTTCATTTACAGCATATATCTTCACGCTGTCGGATGAAATTAAAGACTTCAGCATAACAGTATTATAATTATGCCGGCTGTTGACAAGAAAGCTCACAGCGGCTCTTCCGGATTTGACAGAATCCGTCTGATAAACTCTCTCCGCCTGAGCCATCAATCCTGTGCTTATCAACAGGAACAGTATTACAAATATTCTTTTCATTTTAGTGTTGAATTTAATTATTGATGATATTTAATGTAAAAAAAACATGTGTCATGCATAAGATTTACCGACCCGGTAGGTATGAATATGCTGCAAACGGTTGAATCCACAAAGTAATTTGTATATGTCAAAGTCGAGCTCAAAGAATATCCGGGCGGAATCCAGCGCCTTACTGCAGTGCTATCGTTGAATACTAACACTTGGTAACTTATAATTGCTGTATATGGCGTTATTCCATGCGGGTATGTGTATGTCTTATTGGTAGTGTCTCCTATTCGGAACCTGACTAATACTTCTTTCAGCGACGGAGCGCTGCTTCCGTTCCTTGTCCAGCCGTCAATAGTAAGATTTCCGTCTGCATCTATATTTCTCGGAGTATAAATTCCGGTCGTGCTGTCGATATATGCCAACTGCGTACCGTACTGAGTATAGTAATTAAATTTATGCGCCGTCCCAATAATTTCGTTAACCTGTCCGGAGATCGACATCTGCGGTGTTGTCCTCCATACGATATTTCCGCCATCAACCATGAATAAATCGCCGTTCGTAATTAATCTTCCATTGTAAATTGAATCAAATAATGTATATCCGTTTTGCTGGGCTGTATAAATAATCTTAGTAGTATCTAATCGGTAAGCATTGAAATACTTACTTGTATCTAATCTGTAAATGCTGAAATATTTATTCGTGTCGATTGCACTTGAAGCAATTGCCACACCGTTGATTTTGAAAGTTCCTGTAATATCTATATCGCCATTAACTAACATTCCTTTGTAGAATGTCCAATAGTCATTATCCCGATCAAAATCTAATAAATCGGTTGAACCGTTCATTCGATAAAGAAATCTCCCTCCGCTTGTAACTCGGAAATCCATCAATATTCCATTCGTTCCGAAATAAGAATAATCTCCTTTCAGATTCAGCGAATCGGCAATCCGGACTATATTCCCCTTGAAAAGATTTGCGTTAATAGTTTGTGATGTAGCTGTTAGATACAACCCGAAAAGCAATGTTAAAAGAAGTAGTATTTTAAATATTATTTTTATCATAAACCAAATTATTTTTAAAATAAGTCTGCGCTTGGGATTTCACCGACACCTTGAACAGTTGACGGAATAGCCTCTGTGCTATAGACCGTTCCGCCTTTGCAACTTGTAAATGTCTGTGTTCCGGCTGTCTTAATTATATTTACCCCGGAAAAAGTGCATCCGGAAAATGTGACTTCTCCCGCTAAGTTGAATTTGCAATTTTTGAATGACACATTTGCAAAAGTATTATTGCTGTCTCCATCTGTGTCAAGAAATGTAATGTTCTCTATTGTTGCCGTGCCGGCTGTGCCAAAACTTACAGTGCTATCCGGAAGTTTTAAAGTAATCCCCTCATGAAGTCCTACCATTGAAATATAATTTTCAAAATATCCCTGTCCTGAAATACCGCCGTCTGAAATCTGTATAAATGTGTTTGAAGTTCCCATCCCTTCAATCTTGATGCACATCTTGCGTGTTGAAGCTCTTACGCTTTTCGCATACTGTACAGCACTTGAATAAGTAATGTATACCTGACCTGTTTTTGCCGTCCCGCCGGGAATAAGCCTTATAACATTCGGTGATTCTTGAAACGGTGTTGATTCGATTGCTTCAATTAATTCTGTCATGTCATCCCTGACAATCTGATCAGCCGCTTCAATATCTTCTCGAGTCATTGCGGATGACGGATCAGCGTCAGATGTTAATCCCGTGATAATATTCCCTGCCATTTCAATCGAGCCTGCCATCGTACCGCCTTCAAGCTTAAGATACCTGTCATCAGCTTCGGATTTTCTGATTAAAGAATTTGCTTCCGTCGTGACGCCGGCAGATCTGAACTCAAGCCCTTTACATTCCCAATATGTACCGCTTTCGTCTGTGATCTTAAGCACAAGGTCATCCTGCTCGGTTATTTCCCTGCCAGCGCTTCCTCCGAAAGAAGTATCTTCCGAGCCGTTCACCCAGAGCTTATACACTCCTGTATCAACTGTCTCTTCTGTCTGATATGCTCCGGGCTTCCCAACGACATCAACCATTTCATATTCCCTAACTGAAAAGGAAGGTCCTTTACGAAGTTCTACAGTCTGATCCGGAAGAGGAACTCCGTCTTCATCTGTCAATACTATTGTTATTCTTGAAGCCATGATTAAATTTTTTATTTAAATGAATCTTTCATAAGATATTGTCGCAATTCCCTGCTGAACAGACGGATCTCTGATGTCCCACTGATACTGCGGGTATTTAGTCCTGAAAATCATCACCGTTCCTTTATTGCCGGGCGAATATCTGTGGTTAACAATTTGTGAAAAACTAATCTTTTCAGAGATTCCGCTGTCAGATTTTAAAGATACCACATCAAAATTCCTTGCCGGCAGGTCAGTGTGCGGAATGATTACTATTTTACTGCCGTTAAATTCCGCATTTCTTAAAATCTGTAATTTATCGGCATCCTCGCCCGTGATCAGCTCCGACCAGTCAATCCTGAAAAAAGTATGGAAATAAAGAAACTGCTGTTTGACTATTCCGTTGATCAACGTATGCGTAATCCATTTTTCCTCTGTCCATTCTTCTAACGACTGATGTTTGAAGCTGAATGTCAATCCTGTCGAATTGTCGATTATAAATTTAAAATTTTTCGATACGCCGTTTCGTGATTTCATATTTCGACAGCCGTCATTTTAGTTTTATTTTCAAAATAATCTATCGAGATCTGTAGAGGTCTGAAATTGCCTTTGTAATTGTACTGGTCTACCCTGTATGTTAAGTCAAAGGGATAATTTACTCCGCTGAGTTCAAATTCGTACTTATCTCGATAATTATTCCAGTTCTCAAATTCTGCACGTGCAATTACTTCCTGTGCAGTCCCCTCATAACCCTGCTGTTTGTCTTTAAAATATTTTACTAATTTTCTAACGCCGGAAATAAAGTAAAACAGCCGGTATTCATAAGAAATATCTGTAAGGAAACTGTTAAGAGGAATACTGTAATTGATAAGTCTGTCAGTTGTTGCGCCAAATACTTTTCCGTATGTAGTATAGACATTGTTTTCATATTGGTCTTCTATCTTTACTCCAACCACTTTGTCCATATTTATAAGTTTATTCATGCTTATAATTTCGGTCAGGGTAGTCGGATTTGATGTAAATCTTTTATGGCGGAAGTAAACAGAGTGGCTTCCTTTGAAGCCATAATAACAAAAGAAATTTTTTGCAAGTATTTTCAGAATTTCTGACACTTTAACATTCCCGATCCCTGTATGCCAGAGAGTGGAACCGAGAGTCCCTGACCATGTGTGATAAAAGACAACATATTCTGAATCTTCAAATACTTTCTCGAAATATTCTGGCTTTGTATATTCAGGATAATCCTCGAGATAGTATATTACAGGATTGGACGGGGGAGCTTTCTTTAGAGCAACATATCTTCCGAATAAATTTGACAATACTCTCCGGATATAAAGATCCTGTATCCCAACGTAAGGAGCTCCGGGTTCCCTGAACAAAAATTCATTTTGGAAATCAATTTCAATATCGTCTCCGATGGTTTTAAATAATGTTTCCAACGTGTCCAATAATTTACATTCTCCGTCCCCGTATTCTAACCAGTTAACTACATAGCCCTTGTGTTCTCCATTTTCGATACGATATACAAAGTCTCTGAATCCATATGCGTAGCTGTCAAGAGCTCGTTTACCCTGAATTATATTATTATCCTTAAGTTTTTTTAATAAATGCGGGTTTGCAATATTAGTATTTTTCAGGTTATTTATTCTGTCAATAAATTTTAAAGTAATACTCCAGTTGCTGTTGTCAGATTCAATTTCGTCTAAAATGCCAACGAATTTTACTTCGGCATTATGAATTATTTTAACTGTGAATATTTCAAGATAATTGTACGGGTAAGTCCCGGTATATTCCTGAAGAAGCAACTTCAATTTTTCGTAATTTCGGGAAATATAATCATCCAAAGTTATTTCTATATTCGACGGATAAATTGCAACATCAATATTATCTTCATCATCATAACCGTTTTGAAACTCGCTTACTGAAATAATATCGAACGGTTCCAATTCTCCGCATATTGATTCATTATAATAAAATACCAGTTTCAAACTGCCTGATGGGACATCGTATGTTTTCTCGACATTCACAACTTTCTCCTGTTGTTGGTTTTGTCAACCCGCGATAAAATTGTTCTGAGATCATTCCCTTCTACTTTATGCGTAACTATGTATGGAACTTCTATTACCTGAGAAGTATTTCCCAAGTTTGCAAATGCGCCCGGTGCCATACTCTGAACAGATCCGCCGCCGTTCAGCCATTGAAGAAACCCTGTCCCAAGCTGACCGGCTCTGGATTTATTTATTACAAACTCACCGGGTGTCAGCATTGCGGGGACCGAATCCCCTGAACCTGATCCCGGAACCATACCGCCTGAAGCCAAACCGAGAACCGAGAATATGCCTGTTAATCCGCCGCTGCCGAATAAACTTAATATTTTTGCTATGCTTGAGACGAGACTTATCCCGTTATTTAAACCTGCTATTAACTTGCTAACGAAATTGTCAGCTCCGAATCCGAGAATAGAAGCGATGTTTTGTGCGGCAGAAATACCTTCGTCAAGTTTGTCTTTTGGAGTTAACTCTTTTGTTTTTTTCTTAAGTGGACTGTCTACCTCTTTAATTGAACTTTCCAGTCCTATATCCACAGTTGCAATAGAAGATTTTACATCAATTGTATCCTTGTCCAACTTTAAAGCTGCAATCTGTTTTTTTAAATCTTTAACTTTTTCAAGGTAATTAACATAAACCATCTGATTTCTTGTCTCAGCTGTAAATGTTTCTTCGATCTTTAGTAATTCTATTAATTCTGCTTCTTTATCAATTAATTCGTTTGTCAATTTTATAGTCTCTTCTGCAGAATTTTTGCTTGAAGTTTTTGTATTTGGAGAAAACCCAGTATCATCTCCCTTGATGAATTTTAGTTTTAATTCTATGTCGCTTAATATCTCGTCGTATTTTCCGAGATCAGTACCAAATCCCATTGAATAGGCATTCTCAATAGATTTCCCACGATCTGGAGGGACAAAATCCATATCAGCTAATTCCTGAAGCTTCATCACTTTTAAAGTATTTATCAGTGCTAATACTTTCGATTTCTCTGCTTCTATGAATGCTTTCGTGGATAGTAACTGAGTCTTTGTCATAGATCCAATTGAATTGGCGATACCATCATAAGCTTTTGCCATATTATTTGCAGAAATTCCAAGCTTATCCAATACATCTTTCATATCAGTGGTAACATCTATCGATTTGCGAGTTTCATTAGCAATATTTTTAACTTGCTCTGATGTTGTATCAAAAGCTCCACCCAAAGAATAAATAAGGGTGATAATTCCACCGATTATATATGGCATTCCACCCAGCGATGTATTTATAACTACGAAAGCTGCACCCATAGCAATTACACCCAATGTTAATCTTTGTACAACTGGTCCGGCATTTGCCAATGATTCCACCAATGGCTTTAAAATATTCAAAAATGGTACTAAACCTTCTGAAAGAAGTTTTCCTAAAGATTCCCGAATTTCACCAACTTCATTTTCGAATATTGCCATTTTACCAGCAGTTGTGTTACCTAAAGTTTCTGCCATGCCTTTGAAATTAGAATCAAGTATTTCGGATAAATATATAGCTTGTTCGGTCCCCTTAAGAGATTTTAATTTTTCTTCCTGTTCTTTGGTAAATGCAACACCGACTCTTCTTAAACCTCCGATTGTTTCTTCATTTACTTTACCAAGCATAACAGCAACCTGTTGTAAGTCCATTCCTGATTCTCCTGATGTCTGATATGCCGCCGCAAGGTCAAGTATTCGGGGTGTTAGAATTTCAATTTCTGTGGAGTTTTTTTGGAAGGTTGTCAACATTGCCTGAGCATTGTTAATATCTTCATCAGCAAATGGCGTTACTTTCTGAAGATCAGACGACTGCTGTGATAACTTATTTAATGCACTTGCCCCTTCTCCAACGTTTTTTAATCCATTAGTTAATTTTGCAAGGGCAATTTCTTGTTTGTTGTACTCAGTTAATAAATTTCCGAATGAACCTCTGAGAACATCTATTATTGCTCTAAAACCATCAACTCTTAAGCCCGCACCTGCAATTTTATCACTCAAACTTACTGTAGATGCTTTAACCTTATCAGATTGCACTTCTACGTCTTTCAACGATGCAGAAAATTTCTTTGCATTTTTTTCTGCATTGAGAATTTCAAGAAAAATGTTGATTTTTAAATCACCAATTGAATTAGACATAAAATTATGTTTGCTGTACTTTTAATACTTTTTGCATTTTGGTTGTTTTGTTTAGTCTGCCAGTATATTTCCTTTGGTCCCGAAGGCGCTAAATCATTTCTAAAGCACCTCTTCAAGAAATATCCTGAAGAATATTAAGCTTTCGCATCTTCCCTCTCCCTCCAGTTCCTGAAGCATTCCTTTTCTTTTATCACCATTATTATACCCACTTTCGATATTTTCATTTGCTTTACTTTTAGCTCATGCTCCGGACTCAAGTCATTACCGCACAATATATAGATTAAATCTTCCGTACCTGATTTCGGCAGACCGGCTGATTCTTTTTCTAAGCTTTGGATGAAGTCCCGGTAGACAGGGTCTGTGGTAAGGAAGTCAGACCTTTGCCGATAGTCTTCAACCAGTTTAATGCCGTAGGATTTAAAGAAAAAAAATCACTGAATACTGTCTGCAGTTCCGAGTTCTTCAGCAGTGAATAATCCTGTTTTTCATTCCCGGACGGGTGAAGAATAATATCAAGTATCTTATTAAGCGCTTTTTCTTTGACAAGCGTATTGATCAGATCTTTTATGCTCGTGTTTTCAAGCGAAAATGAATTTAAGTCAAAACCGAGGAGTACCGATGTTAATTTTTCATCCTGCTGGAGATTCAGCTCTTCCTGATGAGCTTCAATCCCGCACTGAAATTTGTAGGAAATCCGACCGTCAATTACTTCAGATGAAGGTTTTATTTCCTGTTTTGTTTGGTCATTGGTATCTTTGTTATTGCCAAATAGCGAGAAAATGTTAAGCATATGTAAGAAAATATTTTGATTTATAAAAAATGCCGTGCCTTTATGGAAATATCAGACACGGCACCAAGCTGGAGACTATGGACACAATATTAATCCGGAACTGCAACGAAATAAGCAAAGTATTCATTATTGGAAGTTATCACCGTACTTCCCGTTGATGTTGCTGTCGGAAGGTCGGTATCCTGAAGCTCGAATACATCATCCTGCGGGTTTATCTTTAAATTCAGCTGTATTTTAATGTTGTCCGATGCCGGCGTTTCAAGTTTTGTTGAACCGGTTACGATTAGTTCCGGAATGTATATCTCGCAGTAATCACTTGCGATTTTTCCGGCGTCACCCCAGAACTCAACTCCTGTTTCCGAGTTCAGCAGATCATCTATTAAAGCCATTTCTTCAGGGTGCGATTGTGCAAGTTCAATTTCAAGCGATGCCTTGCGGACAGACTGCATATTAACGACAGATTCATCCGCCATTACAGCTTCTTTGTCGCCGAGTTCGTATGTGAGCGACCATTTGTTAGATTTTCCGATCTGAGACCATGCGGCAGGGTCGCCGAATTTCAGGTAACCGTTGTCTCCCATGTGGGAGCGAATCCGCGAATTATTTTTACCGAGCGCCATTACTGATTCCCTCCGTTTTCATTAGCTGATTTTCCGAATAATTTCTGTAGTAATTCTTCTTTTGTATTTCCCATCTGATCGGCAGTGCACGGCTTATGAAGATCTGCGAATGTTCCGTAAACACAGGTTACATTAATGTTATCAGTTTCTTTCCCCGTTTTAGCATCTCTTGAAACTTCGAGAGCTTCAATGTATTTCACTGCTCTTACTCTTGTAGATACAGGCTGGTTATTTTTCATAATCCACACTTCCTGACCTGCTTTAAATTCTAAGTCCATGGTTTATTTTTTAAGTATTAATATTTTTGATTATAAGCATCACCGGGTTTCTCAGCTTCGGCACCCGCTCCGGTAGTATCATAGTCTTTCGATACTAATGCTACGATAAATATCGCAAGAGCTGTGACTTCCGCAACCGGCAGATCTATTCCGGAATATTTATTTAGTATTATTACAGCAGCGCCGACAGCTCCGGCTAAAGTGGTTTTCCAGTTTTTCATCTTAGTATTAGTTTAATTAAAACAGTAGACAGCAGCCCGCCAATAGCTCCGAGTGCTGCAGAATATCCGAGTAATTTTGACCTGAAATCTTCGAG
>JAEUSI010000104.1 GCA_016788375.1 Ignavibacteria bacterium
TGAAGTTCCCCGTTTTTTATTCCATAAAAAGAACTTTGCCGGTTTCAACATCATAAATTCCTCCGACGATTTTTATTTTATTTTCACTTTCCAGTTCAGTCAGTATTGAACTTCTCTTCCGGATTTCATCTACAGTATACTTAACATTATTAACGGTAACATTCTCGACAAACCTATTATTGTTACCGTTTCTGTTTATGACAGTCTCTTTTTCGCTTTCAATTGAAGGTTTTATTTTATTTAACAGTGAAGTGAAATGACCGATCGAAATCTCGTTGCACGCTCCGATAATTGCCCCGCAGTTAGTATGTCCGAGTACGAGAATGAGTTTTGAGCCGGCGATTTTACATGCAAACTCCATGCTTCCGAGTATGTCTTCGTTTAATATGTTTCCTGCAATTCGAATGCTGAATATATCCCCAAGCCCCTGATCAAATATCAGCTCGGCGGAAGTTCTCGAATCTATACAACTTAATATCGCTGCAAACGGAAACTGCCTGTCAGATGTTTCGTTAATCTGCTGAAGTAAATTTCTGTGTGCTTTAATATTGTTTATGAATCGTTCATTCCCTTTTTTAAGAATTTCAATAGCAAGTTCGGGAGTAAGATTTTCGAGTGATTTCTTTGTATGCATAAATTTCCGGCTGCAATTTGATTTTTGTAAAAGTATTTATTAAATGTATCTATACAATTTCTTTCAGAACATCTTCCGCTAATTTTGTATTTTCAAAATAAGAGAGGATTTTCTGCAGCACTTCGTCTACCACAGAATCCGGACATGATGCACCGCTTGTTAAAATAATTTTTACCGGCGTTTTATCCGGAAGATAATGCTCTGAAATAATTTCAGTCTGGCTGTGCAAATCAAAATGACTTATAATTTCTTTGGATAATATCTTTTCCGCCGATGAAATAAAATATGTGGGGATTGTTTTTTCGCATAGTTCAACTATATGAGAAGTATTTGAACTGTTATAACCCCCGACTACTATTGCTAAATCGGCATCTGTGTCAAGAAGTCCGTATGTTGCTTTCTGATTGTCATGAGTTGCATAGCAAAGTGTATCTCTTGTGTCGGCAAAATGTTTTTTTATATTTCCGGCTCCGTATTTATCAGTTAATATTTTTTTCAGATAATCTGCAATTGACTGTGTCTCTGTTGCAAGCATTGTCGTCTGATTTACAACACCGATTCTGACTAAGTGTTTTACCGGGTTAAATCCTTCCGAATACCGGTCCGAAAATTTTTCATAAAATTCATCCGGGCTGATCATTCCTTTCATAAAATTACCTATTATCTCTGCTTCTGAAATATCACGGATTATAAGTGTTGGCGCTGATTCTTTGCTGTGCGAAAATGTTGCCCGTGTTTCTTCATGCCTGTATTTTCCGTGAACAATAATCGTAAAATCAGTCTTCCCGAGAGAATCTGCCCTGTTCCATACTTTCTCGACAAATGGACATGTCGTGTTGTACTTCAGTGGATCTATTCCGATTTCGGAAATTTTCTTTTCAATTTCAAGTGTCGTCCCGAATGCTGGAATTATTATAATATCTTCTGAATTCAGTTCAGACCATTCGATTATTTGCTTTCCTGCAGTGTCCATTATAAATCTCACACCTCTTTCCGTAAGGTCTTCATTAACCTCAGAATTATGAATCATTTCACTTAAAAGGAAAATTCTCTTTCCGGGATTTTCCTTAATTGCCTTGTATGAAATTTCAATTGCATTTTCAACACCGTAGCAAAATCCGAAATGCCTCGCTATAAAAAACCGGACAGGTCCGAAATCAAGAAGCGTAGGTGTATAATCCTGCTTTCGCGGGTCGTTAATTTTTCTGGAATTTTTAATTCTTGAAATTACCGGACTTCTGTAATACTTTGGTATGTCGAAGGTTTTCATTACTTTAAATTCTTAAGGTCATCTAAATCTTTATACCTTCCAACTGATTTTTTATTCTTTTTCAAATCATCCAAACCAATAAAGTTTATCTTTAAATTATTCTTATTATACTCAAATTTATTTTTATAACTTTCTTCAAATGATAAATCTTCGGTTGATGTTAATATATCAATTCTGTTTGGTGCTATTCCTAATTGAATTACATTATCGGCACTTTAAAATCATCCTCTGTTAAATTATTAAAATCAAAACCAAACTCCTTAATTGTTTTTATAACTTTCTTTGCATTATCAAATTTTGGATTTATCCACACATCAATATCAATTGTTAATCTGGGATAGCCATACGCAATAACTGCATAACCACCTATTACCATATATTCAACTTCGTTCCTGTTTAACAATTCTAAGAACTCTTTGAAATCCTGGATCAGTTCCATAACATAATGCGATATAATTGTTAAAAATTATTTTAAACTCCATAAATCTTTCTTCTATTGTAGCATTATTCCAATACTCCCTGTCAATATTTTCCTGTTCAGATTTTTTTACAATTGAAATTATCTTTTCCACTATAATTCAAATAATTTAAAGTTTGTCAATTTCCAAAACAGACCTGATTTATTACTCAAATGCTGCAATCCCGGTAACATCCTCTCCGAGTATCAGCGTATGCATTTCATGAGTTCCTTCATAAGTTTTTACAGATTCAATATTATTCTGATGTCTCATTATCGGATACTCGTCAAGAATTCCGTTTGCGCCAAGCATCTCTCTTGCCATGCTGGCAATGTTCTTTGCAATCTCACAGTTGTTTCTTTTTGCCATCGACACCTGCTGCGGACGCATCTTTCCGGAATCCTTTAATTTTGCAAGCTGATAGTTGAGCAGTTGTGCTTTGGTGATTTCAGTAAGCATATAGGCCAGTTTTTCCTGCGTAATCTGAAATCCTGCTATCGGTTTACCGAACTGAACTCTCGACAAGGAATAGTTCAATGCTGTGTTATAACATTCCATTGCTAAACCTACAACTCCCCAGGCAATTCCGTATCTTGCCTGTGTGAGACACATCAACGGAGATTTTAATCCCGTGCTGTTCGGCAGAAGATTTTCTTCCGGAATAAAACAGTCTTCAAATACCAGCTCGGATGTAACTGATGCTCTGAGTGAAAGTTTGTGTTTTGTTTCAGGCGCAGAGTATCCTTTTGTTCCCTTTTCGACAAGAAATCCCTTGACTTTACCTTCGTGTTTTGCCCAGACAACTGCAACATCGGCAACTGATCCGTTTGTTATCCACATCTTTGCACCGTTTAAAATATATCCGCCGTCTGCTTTCTCGGCTTTCGTAATCATCCCTCCAGGATTGCTTCCGAAATCCGGCTCTGTCAGTCCGAAGCATCCTATCATTTCACCTTTGGCAAGTTTCGGAAGATACTTCTTTCTCTGTTCTTCGCTTCCGAATGTATAAATCGGATACATTACCAGCCCTGACTGCACGGAAGCAAAACTTCTGACTCCGCTGTCTCCTCTTTCAAGTTCCTGCATAATCAGTCCGTATGCAATATTGTTTATTCCCATTCCGCCATACTCCACGGGCAGTGTCGGACCGAATATTCCGAGTTCTGCCATTTTCGGAATAAGCTGTGATGGAAACTGCATCTCCTGATTGAATTCTTCAATTATCGGTATGACTTCTTCATTGACAAAATCTCTGACTGTATCCCTAATCGATTTTTCCTCATCAGTCAGCATATCATCAATATTGTAATAATCCACGCCTTTGTAAGTTCCTACTGTCTGCATTTTATTTCCCTCTTTTATTTTGATTTATATGAAGTTTTTAAATTTAAACTATTTTTTCCAGAAATGAATAGTTCTTATCGTTTGTTTTAAATGTAACTTTTATGCTGTTTTTAAGATATTTCACTTTACTTACTTCTGCAAGTTTATAAATCATACTGACTTTTTTATGATCGTCTGCCTTTAATTTCAGGGTTCTTTCTGTGTTTCCCTTTGTCAGTTCTTTCTTAATTTTTTCAAGCAGAGCATTAATATTAAGCCCTTTTTCTGCTGAAATGAATACTGAATCCTTATACTCTGATTTCAAATGTGAAATAAATGAAGCATTTTCGAGCATATCCGACTTGTTAAAAACATTAATAACTGTCTTGTCTTTTGCCCCGATTTCCTCAAGTGTATTCCTGACTACTTCAATCTGTTCCGGAAAATTACTGTTGGAAACATCTATAACATGTAGAAGCAGATCAGATTCTATTACTTCCGATAAAGTCGATTTAAATGATTCTATCAGATCATGAGGCAGGTTTTTTATAAATCCGACTGTATCTGAAATAAGAACTTTTTTCGGAAATTTTGTAACTTTCTTGCCTTTTTCAGAGATATTGAGTTTAAGTGTCTTTGTAGAAGTATCAAGCGTTGCAAACAATTTATTTTCAACATAGACTCCGGCATTTGTAAGTGTATTCAGTAATGTTGATTTTCCCGCATTTGTATATCCTACAAGTGAAATCCTGAAAAAGTTTTTTCTTTCACCGGACTGTGTCTTCCGTTGTTCATCAACTTTCAGAAGCTTTTCTTTTAAAAGAGAAATTCTTTTACCGATCATTCTTCGGTCTGTTTCTATCTGCGTTTCACCAGGTCCTTTTGTACCGATTCCTCCTAACTGTTTCGAAAGGTGTGTCCATTGTCTTGTCAGTCTGGGTAAAGTATACTCAAGCTGAGCCAGTTCAACCTGCAGCTTTGCCTGTGCTGTTCTCGCATTTGATGCAAATATATCCAGTATAAGATTTGATTTATCGAGTATTTTGCATTTTATCTTTTGCTCGAGATTTCTTAGCTGTGTATAGGCAAGTTCATTTTCAAATATTACAAGTGAAATTTTGTTTTCATCTGCATATGCGGAAACTTCTTCCGCTTTTCCCTTACCTATCATATACCTTGCATCATAGACATCATTTTCCTGATAAAATGTCTTTACTACTTCAGCTCCAGCCGTTTCTGCCAGAAATTTCAGTTCTTCAAGAGAATTTTCGGAATGATAATTTTTTCTGTCTCTTCTGTTAGAATAACAGACTAATACCGTTTTTTCCTTTTCCTTGCGTGTTTCTTTCAAGAATTATTCATTTGCATAAAATTACTTAAATTACAGAAGACATTAAAGTCACAGTTCTTTGCGCCTGAAACTTTACATGCCGGAATGAATGATTTTATGGAATTCAAGAAAATCCTGTTCTTCGTAAGAATTTTTATATTAAAATATTCTGATTAATTGAAGTGTTGAGGCATAACTCTTGAGATCATGAGTGATGTTGATATTTATCTGAATAAATACTTCAGATTTATATTTAATGTTTACATTTTTTAGATTAAGTTCATTTAAATCCAGCCCTCTTAAATCCCTATGCCGCTATTATGGGATTGGAGGGTTTAATTTTAAAAAATGAAAGTAAAAAAAGACAAAGTTAAGTTCATTACGCTCGGATGTTCGAAAAATACAGTTGATTCGGAATTTATTATTGCTCAGTTAAAATCCGGAGACATTGAATTTACAGAAAATGAAAATGAAGCAGAAAATGTTATAATTAATACCTGCGGATTCATTGAGTCCGCCAAGCAGGAATCTATTGATACTATACTCAGGGCAGTAGATATGAAATCCAGAGGTCTGCTGAAAAATGTTTATGTTGCAGGATGTCTTTCTGACAGGTATAAAGAAGAGCTGGGAAAGGAAATTCCGGATGTTGATATGTATTTCGGGGCTACAGACAAGCTTAATACAATTACCGGAATTCTTAATGAACTCGGTGTTGATTATAAAAAAAATCTGGTCGGTGAAAGAAGTTTAACTTCTCCGTCACATTTTGCGTATCTGAAGATAAGCGAAGGTTGTGATAATCCGTGTTCTTTCTGCGCTATACCGATTATGAGAGGCAGGCATAAATCAAAACCGCTTCAGGAAATTCTGTCTGAAGCACAGAAGCTTGTTTCAAAAGGCGTAAAGGAAATAGTTGTTATCGGTCAGGATACAACTTACTGGGGACTTGATTTAGAAAATGAAAGGAAGAGAAATTTATCCTGTGTACTTGCGGAGCTTTCGAAGATAAACGGATTAGAGTGGATCAGACTCATGTATGCTTATCCTTCAAGGTATCCCGAAGATTTGATAAATACATTCAATGAAAATGAAAAAATCTGCAGATACCTGGATATTCCCGTTCAGCATATTGCAGATAATGTTCTGAAATCAATGCGGCGAGGTATTACAAAAAAGTCACTGATAAATCTACTGAGTAAGCTCAGAGCTGAAATTCCGGGAATTGCAATCCGTACAACGTTAATAGTCGGATATCCTGATGAAACCGAAAGTGATTTTATTGAACTGGCTGACTTTGTTGCTGAATTTAATTTTGACAGGCTCGGAGTTTTTACTTATTCACATGAAGAAGACACTGTCGCGGCAAAAATTCCGGACAGAATTCCTTTAAAGGAAAAAATAAACAGGCAAAAGACAATTCTTGAAATTCAGAGAGAATTATCCGCGAAGAATAACAGAAAGCTAATCGGAAGTATTCAGAAAGTTTTAGTTGACAGAAAAGAAAATGATTATTACATTGGAAGAAGCTACAGGGATGCTCCTGAGATAGATCAGGAAATTCAGATAAACAGCGCTGGAATTGAAACCGGAGAATTTGTTGATGTGAAGATTTTTGATTCGGAAGATTTTGATTTATTTGCAGAAGCAGTAAAATAAAAAAAGTTGATTATTAAACCTTCTAAGACGGTTCATAAGGAGATTAATATGAAAAAAACTTATTTATACAGAAATATCATCAACGGCGGGAAAGCAGTTAAAAATACCGGAGGTCTTTTACTTATAATATTTTTAATGACTTCAAACGCAGCATTACCTCAGCTTGTTGACAAGACTCTCAGTGAAAACAGCAGGGATCTTTTTTATTTTGATCCGATGGTATTTTACAGCAATGATCAGCAAAAACCCCGTCTTGATGCTTATATAGAAATTCCCCTGGAAAATCTTCAGTACAAAAAAAATTACAGCACAAAGCTCTATGACGCAAGTGTAAACTATGTTATTAAAATTGTTAATTCAGTTAATGAAATAGTCGTAAATGAATCCATCAAAGATTATATAAGCACTTCAAAAAGTGATCAGAAAAAACTGAATGAGTCTGCTAAATTCATTGTAAAAGAATATTATCTGAATCCCGGCACTTATTACTCTGAAATCACGCTTACTGATTTAAATACAAAGCAAGAAAAAACAGTCAAGAACAAGATTGTAGTCGAAGATTTTTTACAGCATGAAATATCATTCAGCGACATTATGCTTGTAAGTAATATGAAAATAGAAAACGGAAAAAAAGTAATCACTCCGCTTGTAGATAAAAACATTGATAATCTTAATCAGCTTTATCTGTTTTTTGAAGTATATAATTCCAGAAACCAGAAAATTACAAACAGCTATAATTACAAAATTTCCGATAATAAGGATAATGTCGTTGAGAAGGGAGTTTTTAATCTTACGCTTATACCCGGAATAAATAAATTTTTTGAGAAAATACCGACACAGAATCTGATTTATGGTGAGTATTCGCTTGAAATTACGGACAATTTCGACGGAAACATGATAGCCGATAAAAGTTTTTCAAACAAAATGAACGGAATTCCCGCAAACGGGAAAGATCTTGACCTACTTATAGATCAGATGATTTATATTGCCAATACCGACGAAATCAATAAAATCAGAAACGCTCCCAACAGTGATCTTAAGCAGCAGTATTTCATTGAATTCTGGAAAACCAGGGATCCTTCTCCCAATACTTCCCGGAATGAACTGATGATCGAGTATTATAAACGGATTAAAACTGCCAATGAAAGATATTCGCATTACATAGACGGATGGAAAACTGATATGGGAATGGTATATGTTATCTACGGCGAACCCAGTAATATTGAAAGACATCCGTTTACAGAAAACACGAAGCCATATGAGATCTGGGTATTTTACAGTGTAAACAGACAGTTTGTTTTTGTAGATGAATCGGGATTTGGAGATTATAAGCTTACAACTCCAATCTGGGACGATGCCGGTACAAGAATAAGAAATTAATCACATTAATCTTTTACGCTTGTTCAGATAATTAAGAAGTCCCGAATCAAAAGGGGTAGCTGTTGAAAGTGTGATAAAATCTATATCGTTTTTCCTGCATTCTGTCTGATAACTCTCAATAAATTTCAAAATTGTTTCACGGTATAATTTTTGCACTGCAGCAGGCTGAGAATAAAGTTCTTCATTTGTTTCCATATCTTTAAGAGTAACCGGATTACCGCTGAGAAAACTTAATTCCATAGGATCAAGGATCTGAAACACTATTACTTCATTCTTATTGTATCTGAAATGCTTCAAAGCATTAATCACTTCTTTCTGATCATCGAACAGATCGCTGAATACTATAACAAGACCTCTTCTTTTCACTTTATCAGCAATTTCATTCAGACAGACGGCAGTTCCTGTTTCATACAGAGATTTAACGTTGCTCAATTCTCTTAAAATAAGCTGTAAATTCGCCTTCGTTGACCGCGGAGGTATATAATTTCTTACTTTAGTGTCATATGTAGTTAGTGATACTGAATCTCTCTGAATGAGCATCAGATAAGATAAAGAAGCCGCAAGATAAGATGCATATTCAAGTTTTGTAAGAGAACCGGCTGATTGTGCATTATTTTCCCGGGTTCCGGAAAAAATTTTATTCATGAATCTGTTTCTGACTCCGTCTGCTTTATTAATATCCTGTGATCTGAAATTCATTGACCTGCTGATATCCAGCAGTATGTATGATTTAAGATTTGTTTCTTCCTCAAATCTTTTTACAAAATACTTGTCTGTCTTTCCGAGGATTTTCCAGTCAAGATATTTAAGATCATCTCCTGTCATATACTGCCTGTGCTCTGCAAACTCAACACTGAAACCGTGATACGGAGACTTATGCATTCCTGCAATAAACCCTTCTACCACCAGACGGGCTTTCAGTTCCATATTAGAAAGCCGTGCGACAACAGAAGGGTTTAAATATTTTTTATAATCTGAAACCTGCAACTATTCACTTTCCTTTTTCTTGTCCAGAGCCGGATCTTCATTCGGCTTTGTACCGGTATTTTCCTTGTTTGCCGGAACTCTCGGATCTTCTTTTTTAATCTGCTCTTTTACCGCCGGAGCTTTCTCTTCAATTACTTTAACCTTGCTAGTGTCAACACCCTGCTGATTTCCTGATTTCTGAATGTTTTCCTGTATCATTTGTTCAATTGATTTACCGGACTGCAAAACTTCCAGCATTGTCTTTGCCGACTCGCTCATTTTATCGTTCGGATCAGAATCAGTCGGATACTTTGCAAGAAATTCCTGATATGATTTTATTGCATTATCCTTGTCTTTCAGAGTTTCATCATAAATAAAAGCTACCATAAACATTGCCTGCTTTGATTCTTTTGTCGAAGGAAATTTTTCGGCAAGCTCTTTATAGGTCTTGATTCCTTCCTGAGGGTTTTTCTGAAGGTCTATCTGAATGCCTGCAATCTGATTATATGCAAAAATTGCTTTATCGGATTTCGGATATTCTTTTATGAATTCTCTGTAGGTTTTAATTGATTCATCATATTTCTTTTCGTCAAACTGTGTTTTCGCTTCGTTAAGATACTGATCTTCAGATTTTTTTGCTTCCTTAGAACAGCCGATTACTGAAGCTGCTAAGATCAAAAATATAAAGAGTTTTAGATTAATTTTTGCCATATTGTAATTGATTATTTTAGTTAAGTAATACCTTTTAATTTTTTTTTAATGTAATTAAATCTAATTTAATTTTTAATGATAAAACATTCGCTTAACGAGAATTTTATATGCAGGATCTGGGAGAACGGAAGTTATTATAAAGATTTAAAAACAACCGAAGGAAAGTCTGTGGAGATCTTTGACACCGGAATAAGAAATTCTGATGCAGGTCCTGATTACTACGGGGCTAAGATTAGAATTGAAGGCGTTACATACAACGGCTGTGTGGAAATTCACAAAACTGAAAAAGAATGGCATGAACACAAACACAGGACAGACAATAAATACAATTCTGTTATACTGCAGGTATTACTTTACAAAGACGAAGTTGACAATGATTCTATGACCCCGTTGACAAAAAAATCAAGAAATATCCCGACTGTCGTATTGTCTGAATTTCTTACTAAGTCAATCAGGGATATCTGGAAAGAAATTATTTACAATCCTTCAGAAAGTTTCAGACTTCCCTGTTATCCGCAGAACAAAGATATTCCTTTTACATTAAAATCCGGATGGTTTTCTGAGTTAAGCATTCAAAGACTGAAAAATAAATCCTTAAAGATAAATCACCATCTTGAAATTTTTTCGGAAGATTGTTCAAAGAAAATATTCTGGGAAAAGGTGCTGTTTGATTTTATCTGTGAAGCGCTTGGTTATTCTAAAAACAAGAAACAGTTTCTGACGCTGGCCGGTAATATTGATCTCAGTAAGTTAAGGGGAATGAAACTGAACAGAATTCAGGCAGATTCAATAATGTTCGGGCTTTCAGGTTTTTTAAAAGATCTCCGGTTTAATGATAAATACATTTATGAATTGAAATTAAACTGGAATGAGCTGAGAGATAAAATAAGAAGAGATATTCTTGATAAATCAGAATGGAATTTTTTTCGGCTTCGTCCGGCCAATTTTCCTACATTAAGAATTGCCTATGCATCAGGAATTCTGTACGAAGTAATGTACGGCAGTTTTTTCAGATCAATAGTTTCTGTTTTCGAAAAAAGCGGTGATATCAGTAAAAGCATTAATGACATATTCAGAAATATTGGAGAAGAGGACCATCATGAGATGGACGGAAGTGTAATTTTGTTGATAATTTAGGATAATAAAGCATTAAGTGCTGATGATAAGCTGAGTATTACTGCTCAGACTTTGGATATGCCTCCGCCGTGGAGTCCTAAGATTTATATTGATAAGGATCAATATTTGAAAGGAACTAGGCTTGGTGAATAAACTACATT
>JAEUSI010000105.1 GCA_016788375.1 Ignavibacteria bacterium
CCTTTTTGAAGCAAACTGCTTGTGAAAAGTGTAAAGGGACCGGTGCTGAAAGTCCTAAATTTTTGAACTCTTGCCCAAGATGTGGAGGAAATGGATTTACCCTTTTTGAAGGAGTGAACCCATACGGCCAAAAGTTTGTAAATGAAAATACCGGCTGGGCTGCCGGGGACAACAGTATAGTCGTAAGAACAACTGACGGCGGAAATATATGGACATATTCAAATTTAAGCGCGAGCAGGTTTCAGGAGTTTTGCTTTGTCAACGGTAATACCGGCTGGCTTGTCGGTTCATTCGGGAAAATATACAGGACAACTAACAACGGCGGATTAACAGAAATTGAAACGAATTTTTTAAATCCCGGTGAATTCAGACTTTTACAAAATTACCCTAATCCATTTAATCCATCTACAAAAATAGAATACGAAACAGTTCAGACTGGTTTCGTTTCACTTAAAGTTTATGACATACTGGGAAATGAAATACAGACGCTTGTAAGCGAGGGACAGAATGCAGGAATTCATGAAGCAGAATGGAATGCAGAAAATTTCCCTGCAGGTGTTTACTTTTACAGATTAAAAACCGGATACATTTCATTATCCCGAAAAATGCTGCTTGTTAAATAGGATCCTGATGTTAATGAAATTATAAATCAGAATGAGATACTATTGTAAATCTGATAAGACTGCATATCAAATTTTACAACTCATATATTTCCTACCCTGAAATATTTTTACATTTATAATGTAACCGAGTCAATAATTTCAGACAATCTGATCAAATATAGTTTTATTAAGTTTTTAATTTATTATTTTCCTCATAAAAAAATTATGAGAAGAATACTTTTATTTGCAGCAGCAATAGCACTTCTGAATTCAGAAATTACATTATCGCAGTATTCCGATATTATAACCAAAGAAATACAGGAATCATTTACACCAGTTTCTGCGCTAGATACATTAAAAGCAGGAAACGCAAGGTTTATATTAAATAAAATGGTCAGCCGGAATCTGATTAATGAAGCTGTACTTACTGCGGGAAAGCAGCATCCGTTTGCAGTTGTTCTGGGATGCATGGATTCAAGAGCTGTGGAAGAATATTTGTTCGATGCAGGTATCGGCAGTATTTTTAATATAAGAGTAGCTGGCAATATAGTAAACGAAGACATTATCGGAAGCATTGAATATGCATGCAGGGCAGTCGGAGCGAAACTCATAGTAGTTCTAGGACACAGCAATTGCGGAGCAGTAAAGGGAGCATGTGATGACGTTAAAATGGGAAACTTGACAATATTGCTTGAAAAAATAAAACCGGCAGTAAATTCAGTAAAAGAAACCGGAGACAGAACTTCGAAGAATATTGAATTCGTTGAAGAAGTTTCTAAAGCTAATGTGATACAATCCGTAAAAGAAATAAGATCTAAAAGCACGATATTAAAAGAAATGCTGGATAAAGGAGAAATCGGTATTACAGGAGCAATGTATGATCTTGAGACAGGGAAAGTAACATTTTATGAAGATTAATATACGAAATTAATTGGAAAAGAAAATAACAGTATTATTCATCTGGGAAACAGATCCGAGGCTCAAAGCACACTTTAAAAAAACATTCCGGAATAAACAAAACATCAGGCTGATTTTTCCTGTTAAGTTTGACGACGGGACTCTGGAGAAGTATGCGCCGGAAGCAGATATTATAATCGGCTGGAGACCATCTGAAAAATTAATCAGTAAAGCGGTAAATCTTAAACTTTTTATCAATCCCGGAACGGGAGTAAAGCACCATATAGAAAATTTCAGAAAGCTCAGAAATGCCGGGAGAAACATTCTTCTAATCAACGGTCACGGACATGCTTATGCTACCGCCCAGCATGCAGCGGCAATGCTGCTTGCTCTGATGAACAGGATTGTATATCATCACAATCAGATGACAGAAGGAAAATGGAATACAAGCGACGATAAGGATACCGACTATTCCTCATTACTTCTTCGGGGAAGAAAAATCGGACTGCTCGGATATGGAAATATCAACAGACATGTGCACAGATTCCTCTCGGGGTTTGAGAATGAATTTCATATACTGAAAAACAGCTGGAAGAATGAAGGGAAAAAATTCAAAGGAGATTTTGCAAAATATGAACAGAAAGATCTTAAAAAATTTCTCAAAGCATCTGACATACTGATTATAGCAATTCCGCACACAGAAAAAACCGAAAGACTTATTAACCGGCAGGAATTAAAGCTGCTCGGAAAAAACTGTCTGATAGTAAATGTTGCACGAGGAATAATTATTGATGAAAAAAGTTTTTTTGAATCTCTTAAGTCCGGCTCAATTGCCGGAGCAGCGATAGATGTCTGGTATAATTACAGACCTGAAAAAAATAAAGAGGGAAAAGAATACCCGTACAGTTTTCCTTTCCATAAGCTGAAGAATGTTTTATTGTCACCTCACAGGGCTGCATCTCCGTTTGATAATATCGACAGATGGGACGAAGTTACGGAAAATATATTCAGACTTGCAGAAGGAAAAGAAGAATTTGTTAATGTTGTGGATCTTGACAAGGAATACTGATTGGTATACTTGACTTCTGTCAGTTTAACTGCAATTCGGCATTTGAAATGTTTTTTGAAATGTTCTGCCTTTCGCCAATCTGCTGTCTCCACATTGCATAATATAGTCCTTTAAGCTCCAGCAGTTCCTGATGTCTTCCGGATTCTACAATATTGCCTTTTTCAAGAACATAAATCACATCTGCATGCATAATTGTTGAAAGTCTGTGAGCTATCATAATTGTAATATGACTCTGTCCGGAAGAAATTTCACGTATAGTTTTGTTTATACCTTCTTCGGTTAATGAATCCAGCGCTGAAGTAGCCTCATCAAAAATGAGCAGATTTGGTTTTCTAAGCAGCGCTCTTGCAATGGATAGTCTTTGCTTTTCACCGCCCGATACTTTAACACCGCCTTCGCCGATCAATGTGTCAATTCCGTTATCAGCTCTTTCGAGAAGTGTCTGACATGCAGCTTTTATGAGGACTTCATAGCATTCCTCATCGGAAGCTTCCGGATTAACAAAGAGCAGATTCTCCTTAATAGTACCGGAGAAAAGCTGAGTATCCTGTGAAACAAATCCGATCTTTTCTCTCAGGCTTTCAAGATCGATTTTACTGAGGGAAGTTCCGTTATACATAATATTTCCGCTGAGAGGACGGTAGAGTCCGAGAAGAAGTTTCATCAATGTAGTTTTGCCTGAACCGGAAGGTCCTACAAAAGCAACGGTTGTTCCTTTCTGAGTTTTAAATGAAATGTCATCCAGTGCATTCGTTGCAGATGATTTATGCCTGAACGAGACATCAGAGAATTCAAGATTATCTATGGAATTCAGTACAACTGGATTTTCCGGCTTGGGATCTTTAGGAGTCTCCATAATTTCCTGAAAGTTTCCGAGCGAGACTTCAGCTTCCCTGTATATGTTAATGATATTGCCGAGTTCCTGAAGCGGACCGAATATATAAAATGAATAAATAAAAAGTGTAAAGAACTGTCCTGTTGTAATCTGCTGAGAAAAAATAAGATACATCATCAGAAGAAGAATTCCTGTCCGCAGGAGATTTACAATAGTTCCCTGAATAAAGCTGAGACTTCTGACATACTTTACCTTTTGAAGTTCAAGCTTCAGAATTTTTTCTGTTGTGTGATTAAGTCTTTCGGTTTCCTGCTGAGAAAGCCCGAGACTTTTTACAAGCTCGATGTTTCTGAGTGACTCTGTAGTAGAACCGGCGAGTGCTGTAGTTTCAGATACAATAGTCTTCTGTACTTTTTTAATTTTTTTTCCGAGAGTGGAACTCAGCCAGCCGATAATCGGAATAGCACAAAGATAAATCGGAGCAATAATCCAGTGGACGGAAAAGGCATAAATTCCCACAAATATTATTCCGACAATCGAAGTGAACAAAATATTCACGCCTGCAGAGATTAGACGCTCTGTGTCAGTTCTGACTTTCTGAAGGATACCGAGAGTCTCGCCGCTTCTCTGATCTTCAAAAACAGAATAAGGGAGTTCTAGTGAATGTCTTATGCCGTCCGAATATATCTGAGCGCCGAGTCTCTGTGTTATGACATTAATAAAGTAATCCTGAAAATTCTTTGCAATCCTTGAAACTAGCGCAGCTCCCACGGCAAGCAAAAGAAGAAAGCCGACCCCTTTAAAGAATTCTCCTGTTGTATATTCCTTGAATTTTGTCGCATAATCGTCGATGACATGTCTGAAAATAGCAGGATCCAGAAGGGAAAAAACCTGATTTACTGCTGCAAGTAAAAGTGAGAGAATAACTAATTTCCTGTATTGTCTGAGATAAGAATAAAGTAGTTTCATAAATTAAATTAATTCAAATAAATAAACACATTGAACATGTAACAAACATATAATCTGCATTTTTATTTGCTGCCGTATTTATTCAGAACTTCTTCTTGATTTTTTTCAAACTTTGATTTACAAGAACTGCTGCAGAAGTAATACTTAGTGTTATTGTATACAGAATTTATATCTTTGTCAATTTCAGTCATACCGCATACAGGATCAACAAGACCTGATTTCATATATTTAGCCGGATTCTTTTTAAAAGACTTTTCACAGCCTGTGCAGCAAAATAAGACTTCAGTACCGAGATAATCAAGCTTTACGCCTTCTCCGCTAATTTTCTCACCGCTTACAATGCAGTATTTTACGGTATCAGTTTCAGAAGAAATTGAATCGCTGGATTCAGAATCTGAGTTAGGGAATATATCGGTGTTAATATTAAAAACAGAAATAAGAATTACTGCATAAAAAACAGTTATAACTTTCATAAAGAAGAAATATCCTTTCTTTAAGTTAAAAAAATTAAAAATGAATAAACAATTTATTTATATTCGATAAAACCTTTGTTAATAGAATTAATTTTTCTCTGGCGTTTGAACACTCCTATACCGTTTCGGCTTCCGGCTTCATTTGTATTGCCTTCAATTGTATTAATAAATCCGCCGCTTACACTTTCCACAATTCCGGTATGTCCGGTACCGCCGCCGTAACTCATAATAAAAATCTGACCGGGTTTGATTTTTGAAGGGTTGTTCACAGCATCAGCAAAAGTAATTCTTTTTCCTTTGGTTCTGTTCCAGTGGTCAATTACACCTGCAGTCTTTACGGCAGGATTATTAATCCCGAGCTGTTTGGATGATTTATTAAAGCACCAGTAGACAAAAGCCATGCACCAGAAAAATCCTGAACCGAGCCCGACGCTTGCAAGATATTCATCTACTTCCGGACCCCCGTTGCTTCCTACAGGATCTTCAAGAACACCAATCTGTGATTTTGCATTTTTCACCACTTTAGAAAGAAGATCGCTTTCAGACTGATTTATAACCGGCACAGTAACTTCTCCGAAAAGAGTTGACCAGCTGATCGGACCGATTTTTCCGTCAACAATAAGAGGGTTTCCGTTTTCATCAGTGCTTCTTGCCTGAAATAATTTTACGGCATTGAATGTCTTATTACCGAAATCTCCGTCTACGTCAATAGGACCGCAGCCGGAATCATTCAGCTTTTCCTGAACAGCTCTTACAATCTTTTTATCTTTTTCACCTTTTTTGATTACTCTTCCGGGATAATCCATGATTTGATTTGTTTAAATTCTGATAAAAAAAAATTTTATAAAATTAAGACATTTATTACCTAAAATCAACTTTGCAAATAATATTTAAATCAGGCATAAAAAAGCCGGTTAAATTTTCATCTAACCGGCTAATGAGGAAATAAGACTAAATTACAAACCGAATTTTACACCTCCTGTAAGCTGTAAACCGTAATTTTTAATTGTAGTTGTTTGACTGTTTTTTAAAATATTTGTTAATCCCAGTTCATAAGCCGCCTGAAAAAATAGCGAGGTTGTTTTCGCAACTTTAAAATCTATTCCTCCCGCAAAAAGCAAATCAAAGTCAATTGTTTCAACCAGACTGCTTATGTCTACAGAAGCGCTTTGTGTTCCGTTAGACTGATCTTCGGTTGCCGAAACCTGAATTGCCAGTACAGGAGCGAAAGCAAGAAACGGTTTTACTTCTGTCAGCGGGAAATTTACTTTGGCATAAACGGGTACTTCTATATAGCTTAATTTATCTGTGTATGTGACTCCGTTATCTGTATTTGACCATCCTTTCATAACATATCTTACTCCGGGAGTGATGGCAAATCTTGGTGAAATATTAATATCAAGTAAGCTCCCGAATATTACTCCTGTTCTTGAGCTCGTAGTAGTTGTAGGTGTAACGGAAATATTCCCGAAATTTACACCACCTTCTATTCCTATAGCTAACATCTGAGCTTTTGAAGTGGCAAAAACTCCAAAAATTAAACAAATTGTAATTGTGGTAATGATTGTTTTCATTTTTTTTAATTTAGGTTAATAAATTAATTAAGTGGATTAACAAATTTCTATGGTACTGTAAAACCGGAATTTACATTAAAATCCGAATTATTACTTGCATATTTTCCTATGAAATTAAAATTCCAAACCTGTCCCTGCTGAACTCCGACATAAGGATCTAATGAATAAACAGTATCCTTGCTGAAAACATAATCAACATTATTGTTTACAAGTGTGTCGAAAAAATTCTGTGCAGGTAATGATGCGATAATCCCTGTAAGTTTGGCATTAACGCTTGGTTGAAATGAAAAAGTGTAGCTGTTTGGGTCTCCCTGACCCTGAATGGCAAATGAAATATTTCCCCCGGTTATACCACCGCCGGGTCCGGTCGAACTGTCACCGCAGCCGGAAGCATGAATAATAAGTGTAATAAAGAATAATTTTATGAACAATTTCATGAACAATTTCATATTACCCTCCTTTAGTTATTATTACAAAATTAATGAATAAATGGATTATTATCAATTTAAAGTTATATATTTTCTATGAGAAATAATTCAGCAGTCATCACGGTTCATTTAAAAAACTTCCGTTTTATGTTTTCATTCATTTAATCTGAAATCTTAAATAATTATATTAAATATATGAATGGAAATGGAATAAACGATAAGCCGCACTTTCCGGTTGATCCTGATGCGCCCAAAACAGATTCAGAAAACCAATCATTTCTGAAATACTATTATTTCAGGAACAAAAAAAATACTGATAACATCGTATCTCTTTTGCTTATTTTGTCAACTGTGTTACTTATTTTTTTTAGTCTTTATATTACAATTGTTAAATACATATTATAATTGAATCAGAAATACTTCTTTAAAAATACCGGAGTAATAATTGCAGGCGGAAAGGATTTAACGGATTTTTTGAACAGAATGTCGACAAATGATTTAAGAAACTTTCGTGATGGAGAATACAAAAAGACCGTACTTACCACTGATAAAGGAAAAATTGTTGATCTTATCGGAATTATCAATCTGAGCAATCTGAAAATATTAATAACATCCTTTGATAATCAGGAAAGGGTAATTTCCCATCTGAATAAATATATTATAGCCGATGATGTTACGCTGGAAAAGCCTGCGGATAAATATCTGGAAATGATCGTTTTTACAGACAATCCTGAAGCAGTATCTTCAGAAATTCTCAAAACAGAAATTACAAAAAATACAGCGGCAGAAACAGAAGACAAAGAATACATTTTTACGGATGATTTCAGATTAACTGTTTTGAATATTCTCATTAAAAAACAGGATAAAGACAGATTAAGGGAAAAGTTTAAAAATTACACAGAACTGAGTATACCCGATTATGAAAAGATCAGAATTGATGCCGGAATACCTGAAGGAAGAAATGAGCTGAATGAACAGATAAATCCGCTTGAATGCGGTCTGGGAGAATATATTTCATATAAGAAGGGATGTTACATCGGACAGGAAGTAATTGCAAGGCTTGATTCACAGGGAAAAATACCGAAAGTGATGGTAAGAATAAATTCAGACAGCAGGATAGAATCGAACAGTATTATTTCAGATGAACATGAAAAGGAAGCAGGATTCATAAGCAGTGTTGCACAGACTGATATTGATTATCATGCACTTGGATTTATCAGAAACACTGAGCTTGACTTCAGCAAAGAATATTTCACAACATTCAATAATAAAAAAACAAAATTAAAAATTTTCAAAATTAATTAACTCACATAAATGAAAAAAATCAGAGAGATATTAGGCAAAGAGAATGAATCATTGTTAAGCTACGAATCTAAGACAATACCGAAGGAAATGCTGCATCTTCCGGGAAGTGATTTTGTAGACAGAGTATGGAAAGATTCAGACAGGTCTCCGAATGTATTAAGAAATATGCAGCTTATATTCAACTCGGGAAGATTAGCCGGTTCCGGATACGTCTCAATACTTCCTGTGGATCAGGGTATAGAACATTCTGCAGGAGCATCATTTGCACCGAATCCGGTGTATTTTGATCCGGAAAATATAGTAAAGCTTGCAATAGAAGGCGGCTGCAATGCAGTTGCATCCACACTCGGAGTAATGGGAAGCATTGCAAGAAAATATTCGCATAAAATTCCGTTTATACTTAAACTGAATCATAATGAATTCCTGTCATATCCGAATAAATATGATCAGATAATGTTCGGCAGCATTGATCAGGCTTTTGATATGGGAGCAGTAGCAGTCGGTGCGACGATATATTTCGGTTCTGATGAATCAGGAAGACAGCTCATTGAAGTATCTGAAGCATTTGAGTATGCGCACGATCTCGGACTTGTTACTATTCTGTGGTGTTATCTGAGAAATTCCGGCTTCAATGTCAAAGGGGACAAAGATTATCATGTTTCTGCAGATCTGACCGGTCAGGCAAATCACCTTGGGGTAACAATTGAAGCAGATATTATCAAGCAGAAACTTCCCGAAAACAACGGCGGTTACAATGCTTTGAAATTCGGGAAAACTCATAAGGATGTTTACGACAAATTAACCACAGATAATCCTATTGACCTGACGAGATATCAGGTAGCAAACTGCTATATGGGAAGGGCAGGGCTTATAAATTCCGGTGGAGCATCAACAGGAAAAGGAGAATCAGATTTGAAGGAAGCAGTAAGGACAGCTGTTATAAATAAGCGAGCCGGGGGAATGGGGCTGATATCGGGAAGAAAAGCTTTTCAGAAACCGATGAAAGACGGAGCAGAGCTGCTGAATATGATACAGGATGTTTATCTTGAAAAAGAAATTACAATAGCATAATCAATTAACGCTTAAACAATAAAATGAACAAACCAAAGAAGAAAGTTCTGGCAAAGCACAGAAAAAAGGCAAGGATTAAAAAGACAAAGATTAAAGCTTCACTTGCAAACAAGAAAGAAATAAAAGCGGGTTAGATCCGTTTTGAGTTCTTTGAGAAAAGAAGATTAATTCAGCGGATGAAAAAATTTTTGCTTGTGTTATTTTTAACATTTACTGCGGCATTTACACCTTTAGCAGCTAAGGTTGCCGTTAATGCAATTTCTCCGCTGTCGCTGGCATTTATCAGATTCGGAGCAGCGACTTTGCTTTTACTGGCAGTTTTTAAATTCAAAAAGTTAAGCTTCAGAATAGACAAAGAAGACTTCAGGCTGTTCCTTTTTCTGGGAATACTTGTAATACCGGTGAATCAGTTTTGTTTTCTTGAGGGACTTAAATATTCGGAAGCATCACATTCCGGAATTATTTATGCATGCACGCCGCTTATAATTTATCTTTTTTCCGTGAGATTAAAGAATGAAGTTTTCAATCCAGGAAAACTCCTTACAATTTCATTCACAATACTCGGAATCGTCATTATTTTCTATGAAAACGCCGTCAGTCCGAAAAAATCCGGTGTAAATTATCTCCTTGGAGATACGCTGCTGTTTTTTGCGGTATTCTCATGGTCACTGTATCTTGCTTTCAGCGAGAAAATGGTGAGGAAATACGGGGCTTTAAAAACCCAGACTGTTTCATTCTTTATCGGAATAATTTTATTCATCCCGGTATTTATGTATGATTCGGACAATCTTTCATTTGACAAGGTGAATTTATATGTAATCCTCAGTTATCTTCACCTTACGGTTCTTGTTGCATTCGGAAGCTACTTCCTATACAGTTACTCTACAAAGATAATTAAGACAAGCACTCTGACAACAATGACTAACATGTCACCTGTTATAACTATCCTGTTTTCTTGGTTATTATTAAAAGAAAAATTATCTTATTTTTTTATTATCGGAGCAGCAGTAACAATGATAGGCGTAATTTTTACACAGACAATAAGAGATGACAAAGTATCTGATGTTAAAAAAGCATAGAATATTAAGAAATATATTTTGACTGATATAAGCGAATCAACAGCACAGAAAAAAATTAAAGTTGCACGGCAGTCACTGTATGCCGCTTTAATTATTACAATTATAAAAATCCTGGCAGCATATTTCAGCGGAAGTCTGGGTGTTTTGTCGGAAGTATTCAATTCTGCCATCGACATATTTGTCTGTATTGTTACAATCATATCAATTAAATATTCCTCCCGTCCGCCGGATGAGGATCATAACTACGGTCATGAAAAAGTAGAGAATTTCTCGGCATTGTTTCAAGTGTTTATTCTGTTCATTACTTCTGCATATATAATTTATGAAGCAGTGAACAGATTATTTCTCGACAAGAATCATGAGGTTAAAGTAACAATATGGATATTTATAGCTCTTATTATTTCAATGGTAATTGATCTTTACAGGGCACGAGCACTCAGAAAAATTGCTTCCGAAACAAAATCAAATGCTCTTGAAGCAGATGCGCTTCATTTTTCTTCGGATATACTGAGTTCATCGGTTGTAATAATAGGGCTGTTATTCACATACTTCGGCGTTTCGAAAAATGCAGACA
>JAEUSI010000106.1 GCA_016788375.1 Ignavibacteria bacterium
CACTTCAAAAATATAATTCTCAAAAATGAAGATACTGTTCTTGGCAACAATCTGTTATTTCGTTTTTTTAAACAGCGGAGTTTATTCTCAGAAATTAAACCCTGCCGGTTCTGATTTGAAAGATTTAAAAGAAACAGTTGTAAATCAAAATTCCGCAGAAAAAAATCTGAAGTATAAGACACCTGCTATTTCCGTCTCAGACAAATCGCAGAAATCCCCGGGTCTGGCATTATTGTTTTCGCTTATTGTACCCGGAGCGGGACAATTGTATATTAACCGGATGGATGTCGGGAAATACTATCTCGGAGCTGATATTGCTTTCTGGATAGGATACGGTGCACTGACAGTTTATTCTAATGACGTGTATGATCAGGCTCAGGTCTATTCAGTACAGCATGCATCCATCGGTTCGACTGACGGAAAGGATGATGATTTCTTTTCAAACATTGGAAGTTACGATAATGTATACGAATATAACAACGATAAGCTTGCCCGCGGGGAATATCAGTCATTGTATGATGTTCAGACAAATTACTGGGACTGGGACAATCTGTCGAATATGAATACTTATGAATCACAGAGAAAAAGCAGCGAGCGGATTTCCGACAACAGAATTATATTCGGAAGTCTTCTTATTGTTAACAGAATTGTAAGCGGAATCAGCGCATATCTTCTCACACAGAATCAGAATAAAAAGAAATCAGTTTCATTTAACATAGAACCGGAACTAATGTACAAGAAGGATTACAGTTTTGACGGGGTAAAGATTAATCTGAGTAAAAACTTTTAATTCTCTTTTTGCATAATTACAGGCTGACAATAGAATATAACGGACTGGGATTTCAGGGTTGGCAGAAGCAGAAACACACAGACAATACTGTTCAGGGTCATATAGAGAAAGCCGTTGAGACTTTGCTAAAAACAAAAATAAATCTCACCGGAGCAGGAAGAACAGATTCCGGAGTCAGCGCGCTGAATCAGACTGCCAATTTTTATTTTGAGAATAAAATAGACAGTTTTAAATTTATCCGGTCTCTTAATTCTTTGCTGCCGGCTGAAATTACGGTAAAGGATATCAAAGAAGTTCCGCTCAAATTTCATTCTAGATATTCGGCAAAAAGACGTGAGTATATTTACAATATAACAGGATTCAAGAAATCAGTTTCAGGCGAGTTTTATTATAAAATAAACTTCGATCCCGATTTAGAAAGAATTAATGAATTTATTGAATTCATTAAACAGCTTGAAAATTTTTATTCGTTCTGCAGAAATAAAACCGACTCGCAGAATTTTTCCTGCAGGATATATGAGTTTAAATACAGAATATATAAGTCCAGGAAAGAAATTATCTTTACAATTTCAGCAAACAGGTTTTTACATTCAATGGTAAGGGCATTAATCGGATGCGCCCTTGAGATCGGGAGAGGAAAGCTGCAATTCGAACAAATTATTAAAAAAATCAGTAAAGGAGAAAAAGCAAAAGTTCATTATTTACCGGCTAATGCCTTATTTCTAAAAAAAATTTACTACTAAAATGAATTACATAAAATTTGTTTCATTTGTCTTTGCCTTTGCAATAATATTTATTTCCGTAAAATCATTTTCTCAGACTCCGGGGAATTTTCAGAAGTCTGAATTAACCGGCAGGATACTCGGCGAGAATTCCCGTTCGCTGACAGAAAATAATATAAAAAGCAATGTTCGCATCGAAAAAAAGGATGAAGAAAAATCACCTTATCTCGGAGCTTTGTTTTCCGGAATAATTCCGGGAACGGGCGAACTGTATGCCAAGAGTTACATTAAAGCTGCAATATTTTTTGCAGTTGAAGCCGGATTATGGACAGCATATTCAATTTATCAGAGTGAAGGCAATCAGCAGACTGAAGATTATCAGAATTTTGCCGATAATCACTGGGATGTTTATAAATATGCACAATGGCTGAAAGATCAGAATTTTTCGGGTTCAGAAGGGATTAATCTTTCCGCTGACAAGTATACTTTAAGAAAACAGGTTAATGTTGTCGAAGCGCAGAATTTTTCACATCAGCTTCCTCCTTACGGTGAGCAGCAGTATTATGAGCTTATAGGTAAATATCAGAATTTTGTAACCGGCTGGGAAGATGCTGATTTAACACAGGTAAACAGAAATAATTACGGGTCATATAAAACCGATATGTTTGTAAACTATTCCTATGACAGGCAGGAAGCAAACAGTTATTATGACAAAGGGACAACATCACTGACACTTATAATATTTAACCATATTCTCAGTTCAGCCGATGCAGCATGGAGCGTAACAATGTTTAACAAGGATCTGAAAGTAAAAACTGGCGTTGCAATGAAGGACAGATATTCTTATTACGGTGAAAAGCATATGGTTCCTCACGCAAACTTAAGCATAACATTCTGATTAAGATTTTTATCCTGAAATGAAAGTAAAGAAATTTTGTTTTAAAAACGAATTGCGGCAGTTTAATGTTTTTGCTTTTTCATTTTTCCTGAAAAATCCGTAAACTGTTGCGCCGCTTCCACTCATAGAAGCATATACAGCTCCGGAATCAAGCAGCCTGGTTTTTATATCTCCTATCAAACTGTATTTTTCAAAAACAATTTTTTCAAAATCATTTTCATATATTTCACTTCTCTCCGGATCAAAAACCTGCACACTGTTAAGAGCAGGTACTTTTTCAAATCCCGGATTGAGATTAAGTTTTTCAAAAGCCCATTTAGTGGAAATGTGCAGATTAGGATTCACAATAAGTATATCGAAATCAGGATTAAACTGAGCGAGGATTTTAAGTTTTTCACCTCTTCCTGTAGCATAACACGGTTTCATTAACAGAAAAAACGGAACATCGCTTCCAATCCCCAGCGCAGTATGAAGAAGCCTGCTTCTGTTTTCTTCTATATCAATGCCGAAAAATTTTGTAAGAAACCTTATTACAGAAGAAGCATTGGAACTTCCTCCTCCGAGACCTCCTCCGACGGGAATATTTTTTTTTAATTCTATACGGATTTTGTAATGATCCCTGATTTTAAATTCCGAGAAGAATTTTTCCACAGCTTTATAGCACAGATTTTCCCTGTTCAGCGGAAGATATGATTTATTGGATTTTAATATGACTGAATTGACATTGTCAGAAGACTTTCCGGCAGATATTACAATTTCATCATACAGTTTTACCGGATAAAAAATAGTTTCAAGATCATGATAGCCGTCATTTCTTTTTCTGAGAATCCTTAATCCGATATTAATTTTAGCATAAGACTTTATTAATACTTCTTTATTCATAATAATTTTTTGTTCGGATGAATACATGAAGATAAAGAATTTTATCAGAAATTGTAAGCACTCAGCAATACTGCTGATTATTCTTATTCATAAAAAAATCACCTTTTAAAATTTCAGGTTCAGAGATTTGCAATCATTTTTGTAGAAACAATCAGTAAGCCCATTTAACAAGAATAGAACCCCAGGTATAACCGGCACCGAAACTTGAAAGGATCAGATAATCATCTTTTTTAACCAATCCGTCATGCCAGTATTCCGAAATGCAGGTAGGAATTGTAGCGGAAGTTGTGTTTCCGTATTTGTGAATGTTGACCATTACTTTATCCATTGAAATACCCATGCGCTCTGCGCATGCGGTGAGAATACGTTTATTTGCCTGATGAGGAACAAGATAGGAAACCTGTTCGGAAGTTATGTTATTTTTCATCATTATCTCATAGGATACATCAGCCATACCTTTTACTGCATCTTTAAAAACAGATTTACCGTCCTGATAGACATAATGCATTTTTTTATCAACGGTATCATAGGATGCAGGATTAAGGCTTCCTCCGCCGAGCTGATAAAGATTCTTGCCTCCGTTACCGTCTATTTTCATAATGGCATCAATGATTCCGTAATTTTTATCCTCTGTAGGTTCAAGCAGAACTGCTCCTGCGCCGTCACCGAACAATATACATGTATTCCTGTCTTCCATATTCGAAATTGCCGACATTTTATCTGCTCCTACAACAAGCACTTTTTTATGAGACCCGCACTGAATAAATTGTATTGCAGTAGTAAGTGAAAAAATAAAACCTGAACATGCAGCAAGCACATCAAATCCCCATACATCTGACGCTCCCATTTCTTTCTGAATTATGCATGCTGTGGAGGGATACATCATATCAGGTGTTACTGTTGCAACAATTATAAGATCAATTTCTTCTATACCGATACCCCTGTTTTTCAGAAGGACTTCTATGGCTTTTATTGCCATAAAAGAAGTAGGCTTATCCCTGTCAAGTCTTCTTCTTTCGATAATTCCCGTTCTTGACTTTATCCATTCATCATTTGTATCAAGATAATCAGAGAAATATTTGTTGTCGATTACTTTTTCCGGCAGATAATGACCGACTGCGGTAATAGCAGCATTATACGGACCTTTATTTTCCATTCTTAATTATTCCTTAATATCTTTCGATTCTTCTAACGCTTCGGGGATAATATCATTTCCTGAAGAATCCTTGCTTCCGGAATTTTTATCTTCGCTTTTTTCGTCAGTGAACGTAAGTTCGTCACTTCCCTTTTTATGCTTAATTTTTATTTTATCGCCTTCCTTTACGTTTCCTTTCAGAATTTCCTCGCTGAGAGGATCCTCAAGATATTTCTGTATTGCTCTTCTCAGGGGTCTTGCTCCATAATTCTGATCATATCCTTTCTCCGCAAGAAACTCGAGTGCAGATTTTAAAACATCAATCTTCACACCCTGAAGCTGAATTCTTGAAAGCAGCTTGCCGATGCCGATATCAACAATTTTTACAATGTCGTTTTTCTCAAGCTGTCTGAAAATTATCATTTCATCCACTCTGTTAAGGAATTCAGGGGAAAAAACTCTCTTCACTGATTCTTCTATTGTTCCTTTTATTTTATCGTAATTAGACTTCGATGTAGATTCACCGAAACCGAATACTTTGTCAAGCTTAATATCCCTTGTTCCGATGTTTGATGTCATGATTATAATTGTATTCTTAAAATCAACTTTCCTTCCGAGTCCGTCTGTCAGAACTCCGTCATCAAGAACCTGAAGCAGTATATTGAAAGTATCAGGATGTGCTTTTTCGACTTCATCCAGAAGAACTACACTGTAAGGTTTCCTTCTGACTTTCTCTGTCAGCTGTCCGCCTTCTTCATATCCCACATACCCCGGAGGAGCTCCGACAAGTCTTGATACATTGAATTTTTCCATGTATTCGCTCATGTCTATTCTGATCAGAGCATCTTCTGAATTAAAAAGAAATTTTGCAAGCTGTTTTGCAAGTTCCGTTTTTCCGACGCCTGTAGGTCCGAGAAATACAAATGAACCGATCGGTCTGTTAGGATCTTTTAATCCGGCTCTTGCTCTTCTTATTGCCTTTGAAATATTTACAACTGCTTCATCCTGACCGATTATTACTTCCTTCAAATGCTCTTCCATCTTTACAAGCTTTTCTGATTCAGCTTCTGCTATCTGATTTACGGGTATCCCCGTCATCATTGCAACAACATCAGCTACGTTCTGCTCATTAACTTCATAAACCATGCTTTCAGATTTTATCTCCCAGTCAAGTTTTAACTGCTCAAGTTCGGAAATAGATTTCTTTTCCGTATCCCTTAACCTAGCGGCTTCTTCATAATTCTGATTCTTTACAACCTGATTCTTGAACTGTCTGATTTTTTCTATCTCTGCTTCAAGATCAACTATTTCCTTTGGAACGATGATATTTGAAAGATGAACTCTCGATCCTGCTTCATCCATTACATCTATCGCCTTATCAGGTAAAAATCTGTCCGTTATATATCTGTCACTGAGTGTCACTGCTTCTTCAATAGCTTTTTCCGAATATTTGACATTGTGATGCTCTTCATATTTACCTTTGATATTTTTTAATATCTGAATTGTTTCTTCGACTGTAGTCGGGTCAACCATAATTTTCTGAAACCGCCTGTCGAGTGCGCCGTCTTTTTCGATATACTGTCTGTATTCGTTAAGCGTGGTTGCGCCTATGCACTGAAGATCCCCGCGCGCAAGCGCCGGTTTGAATATGTTTGAAGCATCGAGCGAACCGCTTGCCCCGCCTGCTCCTACAATCGTATGCAGTTCGTCTATAAATAAAATCACATCTTTTGCTTTCTCGAGTTCATTCATCACGGCTTTCATTCTTTCCTCAAACTGCCCCCTGTATTTTGTCCCCGCAACAAGTGCTGCAAGATCTAACGTTACTACTCTCTTATTATGCAGTACTCTCGAAACATTCTTGTTAATAATTCTCAATGCAAGACCTTCGGCTATTGCAGTTTTTCCAACACCCGGTTCACCGATGAGCACAGGATTGTTTTTCTTTCTTCTGCTTAATACCTGAGCTACTCTTTCAATTTCCTTTTCCCTTCCGACTATCGGATCAAGTTTATTTTCAACTGCCATTTTGGTTAGATCCCTGCCGAAATTATCAAGTACCGGAGTTTTACTCCTTTCCTGTTTCTTTTCCTGTCCGGATTTGGAAACCGGCTGATTACCTGTGGGCTTTCCGCTGAGAATGTTCAGCAGTTCGTTTTTTACGGATTCATAGTTAATGTTAAACTGATGAAGTATCTGCGCTGCAAGATTATCATCTTCACGCAGAATTGACAGAAGAAGATGTTCCGTACCGATTACGTCAGATTTAAATAGCTTCGCTTCAAGATATGTAATCTTCAGTACTTTCTCAGCCTGCTTTGTCAACGGAATGTTTCCGACAGTAAGCGTCCCGCCTGCCTGTCTGACCGTATCTTCAACTGTCTTCTTGATTTTGAATGCGTCTGCACCGAGATTTTTAAAAATCTTTATTGCTATGCCTTCGCCTTCCCTGATGATTCCGAGAAGAAGATGTTCGGTTCCTATGTAATCATGTCCGAGCCGGATTGCTTCCTCACGGCTGAGTCTTATTACATCCTGAACTCTGTTTGAAAAATTACTGTCCATTTTTATATTCTTTATTTTAACAAAACAATTTTTGGGGAAATTATTTTATCCGCTTAACGGAATTCTCTCCGTTAAAATATTCTGCAAAGCATCTCAGAGTTTTCATGAAAAATTGATTCAACTTAAATTGTATTATTGTTTATTTCAAGTCTGGAATCTCTAACATCATAATCAACTTTATAATAAATATTTTACATCCGGATAAAGTATACTAAAAAAATTTTATAGGATTAAAATCAAATCAGCTTATATTCCCTCCTTTACTCCTTGATTAAACAGTTTCCCTACTGCAGTGCGCTTTCAGAACGCCTGCAATATTATTTGCAACTGTCATTGCATCGTTGTTTTCAATATCCAGCCTGTGAATCATATGCACGAGCTTTCCGTCTTTAAGCAATGCAAGCTGAGGAGAAGAAGGAACCATTCCGGTGAAGTACTTCCTCGCTTCATTCACTGCGTCCTTTTCCATGCCGGCAAACACAGTAATCAAATTATCCGGCATAGCGTTATTTTCTTTAGCCCATTTAATCGCAGCAGATAATCCGGGTCTTGCTTTTCCGGCTGCACATCCGCAGACTGAATTTACAAAAACGAGTGTTGTTCCGGTTTTGTTTAACTCCGAATTTACTTCATCAGGAGAGTAAACTTCCCTGAATCCGATTTCTTTTGCTTCGTCGCGCATCGGCTGAACCATTGCGGGATCATACATTTTTAAATTACCTTTCTTTAGTTTATTTAATTGTTATTTGAAATTTTCCTGGGTTATTTCATTTTAAATGCCTGTCAAACCACTTTCTTCTTAACTCCGATACTTCGGATTTATGATTTCTCAGATAATGATCTCCGCCTTCAATAAGTTTTAGTTCGCAATTATTTCCGTTTGCCTTTAATTTATTGTATACATCCACCGAATCCTGAAATGAAATTTTTCTGTCATTAGTTCCGTGAATCAGAAGTATCTCCGTTTCCCTGTTGATTTTCTCTGCAAAATATACCGCAGATCTTTCTCTTTTTCTGTTTATAAATTCTTCCTCACTTTCAGATCCGAATAAATTAATATAAACTTCTGCAAGATCATTTTTTTTTCTCTCACTTCTGAATAAATCCGCAAGCCCTGAAATAATTACAGCACATTTAATCCTTTCTGTGAGACAAAGAACTATGTATGTCATCATTCCTCCCCTGCTCCATCCTTCCATTCCCACTTTATTAATGTCGCAGAATTCAAATTCTCCGGCACATGTTAAAAGTTTAAGTATATCATTTACATCCTTCCCTCCGAATTCTTCGTCTTCCCTGTAATTTGATGCAAGTACAAGATAACCCCAAGAAGCAATCTCACCGAATATTCCCGCAGCAAGAAAATCGTCTATTCTACCGTCTTTATTGTTTCCGCCTCTGTTCCATATAATTAGCGGAATTTTTCCGCTGACAGATGCAGGATATGCAGCATATCCCTGTACTTCAATCCCGTCAGATTCATAAACAATATTTTTAACGACAGTTTTATCAAAAACAGATTTACCCCAGCCGCTGACGAGCAATTTTTCCTGAGTTTCATTTAAAATCAGGTCTTTCCTGGACAAAATCATTATTATTTTTCCAGCTCGTACAATTTATAATATCCAAGCTTCAGATCAAATTCCTGACCTTCACTGTACATTTTTTCGTTTTCTGAGGGGAGAACATTCTCAACTTTTATTTTTGCCCAGCACCCTCCTTCATACTGCAATACCCTGGCGTCATAAAGTTCGCTCCCTTTATATTCCACTCTGTAAATCCTGTCCTTTTCCGGCGCGTTTTTAAGAATGTGTTTGTGCTTCATTAAGTTTTTTTTATTTAATTTAACAAAAAGAAAGATTTGATTTTAGTCAAAGAATAAATCTTATTATGCTTTTGATTGTTGCAGAAATCAGAGAACTTATGAATATTGTATTTCATCGTATATTCCAGGCTTTTACAACAATCACATAATCTATATCATTTTCAGATTTTTTGACTTACAGCTGATAATCAATTGAAATTACTGTCTTTATAAATTATTTTAAAATAACTCAAATCAATATATTTTTTTGTCTGAGATAAATTATAGCTTATAATTTATTAAAAACTCCATTTAAATCAACTGTATATAAATTGAAAATTAAACTTCCCAAAAAGCTTTTCTTTGCTGCTTTATTTTTAATAATCAGCAACGGATCCGTTGTCTTTTCGCAGGCAGGAACTTATTATGACAGTATTTTCACATCAAACCCGACATTTGTCACAGATCTTAAAAGCAGAATCAGAGCGCCTTATACGCGTATTTCTTACGACAGCTTCGATGAAACAAACATTGCAAATTTTGCATCAGTAAATAACGGAAACGGTACGAGATCTGTCTTCTGCGTTTATTCCGGATATGAATATATTTATACGGGCACATTTACGTGGTCAGTTATGAGCCGTGAACACTCATGGGCTCAGAGCTGGATGCCTACATATCCTTCTACCAGCAATGATCAATATTCGGATCAGCATCATTTGTTTCCGACTCATCAGAACAATGCAAACGGCAGAAGAAGCAATCATCCTTACGGAATTGTAGCTAATGTTACTTATCAGTTTCTGGAAGGCAAAGTCGGCACAAATACAGCCGGTCAGATTGTTTATGAACCTGCCGACAGGCACAAAGGAGATGCGGCGAGATCTTTAATGTATATGTCCGTCAGGTATGACGGAATTTCTGGATTTTCCTGGAATTTTAACTGGCTGAATAATACAAGGCTTCCTTCTCTGAGTGAAGCACCTCAGGATTTAGACCTTTTAATCAGCTGGAGCAAGCAGGATCCACCGAATAAATGGGAAGTTGACAGAAATAACTACGTTCAGTCAATTCAGCAGAACAGGAATCCTTTTACTGATCATCCGGAATATATGAACTACATAAATTTTAACGACTTATCCAAACTGAATCCTGTTTATTCAGCCGAACCGACAAATTACGTAACAGGTTTTTCTTCTGTCGTTAACAACAGCAGTATACAGCTTAACTGGAACGATGCCACAGGCGGTCAGCTGCCTTCGGGATATTTAATCATAGCTTACAATTACAATAATTACTTCCTTCCGATTGACGGATCAGTTTATTCCGACGATGCTGTTCTTTCTGACGGAATTGCTATAGTAAATATTCCTTATTCAAATGCAAATACTTATACTTTCAGCAATCTTGTTTCCAATACTAATTATTACTTTTCAATATTTTCATATAACGGATCGGGTACGCAGATTAATTATAAAATAAACAGTACTTTTCCTCAGACAAATTCTCAGGTTACAGGATCACTTGCAGCAGAGCCGTCAAATCATGTTACAAATTTTGCGCAGGGAACAGTTACATCAAGTTCTGTTCAGTCTGCCTGGACAGATGCGCTCCCCGGAACACAGGTTCCGTCAGGATATTTGCTGGTTGCAAACAATACCGATAATTTTATTCCGCCTTCAGACGGGACTATATATACGGATGATGTTAATCTCGCTGACGGATTTGCTCAGGTTAATATTAATTACAATGCAGCCAATGATTATACATTCACAGGACTGCTTTCAAACAACAGTTATTATTTCAGAATATATTCTTATAACGGTTCAGGAAGTCAGATAAATTACAAAACTGACGGAACTGTTCCTGCATTCAGTGCAGTAACTTCAGGAGCTCTGAACAACTATTCATATTCAGTGCTGGATAATTTCAACAGAGCCAACAGTACTGTTCTTGGAAGTTCTATAGCTCCAAACATTTTGCAGTGGCAGGAAACGGAGACAGTTAGTCCGGGGTCAATTTCACTTAGTTCGGGCAGAATAAAATCAGC
>JAEUSI010000107.1 GCA_016788375.1 Ignavibacteria bacterium
CTTAGCGGAATTGTTAATGAGAGTAAACTTTCAAAGCATTTAACTTCACGCAAAAATGTTGAAAAGATATTATCGGAATCACCGGTTGCGCTGACAGTATTAAGAGCCGGAATTATCGTCGGTTCAGGCAGCGCTTCATTTGAAATAATCCGCGACCTGGTGGAAAAGTTACCTGTTATGATAACGCCGAAATGGCTTAATACAAAGTGTCAGCCGATTGCCATTAGGAATGTTATAGAATTTTTATATGGTGTTACGGGAAAAACCGAAACTTACAATAAAAGTTATGATATCGGCGGTCCGGATATTCTGAGTTACAGGGATATGCTTCTGCGTTTTGCGAAAATCAGAGGACTGAAAAGAAGAATTATTGTCGTGCCTGTAATGACACCTAAAATATCTTCTTACTGGCTTTATTTCGTGACAGCTACTTCATATTCGCTTGCAAAAAATCTTGTAAACAGCATGAAGACTGAAGTAATCTGCAAACCGAATAATCTTCAGTCGCTTCTTAACATTAAATTGATTGATTATGATACTTCCATTAAGCTTGCGTTCGGAAAGATTGAACAGAATCAGGTTATCTCAAGCTGGAAAGATGCGCAGACAAGCAATATACTTCAGAAAGGTATTTCACATTTCATAGAAGTTCCGGTCAACGGCTGCTACAAAGATATTTGTAAAAAGAAAGTCACAGATGCAGAAAAGACTCTCGGTAAAATCTGGTCAATCGGAGGAAAGAACGGATGGTACTACGGCAACTGGCTTTGGGAAATCAGAGGATTTCTTGATCAGCTTGCCGGGGGCGTAGGGATGAGGAGAGGCAGAAAAAGTGAAAAAGAAATTTCCGCAGGCGATGCTCTTGATTTCTGGAGAGTGCTTTATGCGGATAAGTCCGAAAAAAGATTACTGCTTTATGCGGAAATGAAACTTCCCGGGGAAGCGTGGCTTGAATTTAAAATTACTGATGAAAATGAACTGATACAGACTGCGACATTCAGGCCGCTCGGTGTCTTCGGAAGGATTTACTGGTATTCCGTATTCCCGTTTCACGGATTAATTTTTAATGGTATGATTAATAAACTGGCTGCCTGATGTTAAATTTAACTTTACCTGAAAATATTAAATGTTTAAATCTTAATATTATAAATATTTTCCTGAACTGTTTTTCTGCAATAAATCAGTTAACAACCTGAATATGAATTCTAACCGGAAATTTCAGAGAAAATGCTGATGAAATCATTTAATATTCTATTTACTTTACTTTTGGTTATTCCTGCAGTCGATTCAGACTCTTCTGTTACAGAATTTCCGGCAGATAAAAATTTTACTGCGTTCAGTGCTTTTAATAATTCATTTACTGGTTTTGCCGGTTCCGCTGATGATGATGAAGATTCTTCCGGGCTCGGAAGTGACGGACCTGTTATCATTTATGAAAACGGAGGCATTACGTGTTATTCTGTCATTTCCGAAGGAAGGGAATTTAAAATTAAGATTTCGTCTGTAAGCAGAGAAGATATTTTTTCCTGTCATATTGATGAAACAAATACAGGCTTCAGTTTCCGGTTAAAAGATACAATAACAACCGAGCCAGATGAATATGAACTTCCCGGTAAAATGCTGATTATTTCAGATATAGAAGGAAACTTCAGGGGTTTTTCGGAAATATTAACAGGTACAGGTGTTACAGACAGAAATTTTAACTGGATTTTCGGTGACGGACATCTGGTATTGCCCGGAGATTTTTTTGACAGGGGAATTAATGTTACCGAATGCCTGTGGCTGATTTACAAGCTTGAAAATGAAGCTTTGCTGCACGGTGGCAAAGTTCATTTTATTCTTGGTAATCATGAAATGATGAATTTAAAGGAAAGATTTAAGTATGTAAGAAAAAAATATTTTGTTAATGCTGATACGCTCGGTCTTGAATACAGCAAATGGTATTCGCCGGATTCGGAACTCGGAAGATGGCTCAGAAGCAAGAACTGTGTTGAAAAAATCGGAGACTTTCTTTTTCTGCATGCAGGAATCAGCAAAAATTTCCCGCATGATGAAATTACACTGAGTGAAATTAATGAAAATACAAGAGAAAGAATTGAAAGGGTTTTTATTCCCGGAGAAACTTCTAAGGACATTTACATCGGAAATGACGGACCGCTCTGGTACAGGGACATTGTTCTGGAAAAAGAAACTCAGGATGATGTTGAACGGACTCTTAAGTCATATAATTCATCTAAAATGATAGTCGGTCACACAATAGTTGACAGTATAAAATATCTTTATAATCAGAGCGTGATTGCTGTTGATTTATATCATCAGGAAAACTCTGATAAAGGTATTATGCTTGCATTATGGTTTGAGAACGGAATGTTTTATACTATTGACAATAACGGCAACAGAACTGAATTGAAATAGTCTATGGATTTAAATGAATTTAAACCTTTAATCAGAACCATATATACTGATAAGTAAGAGAAATATTTGTAAAATCTCCTCCGGCTCTTGTATAAACTCCTTTTGAAGCGCTCAGTCTGAATGAATTCTGCATATTCACCGGCACAGACAAAGTCAGTCCTCCTCTGAAATTTTTCTGAAAATTGTTCTGTAAAGCACCGTTCACTTTTGTTTCCCCGCCGTTTACATAGGTTGTATTAAGTGCAATCCAGATTTTTGAAGGGAAAAAATAGCTTAAGTTAACCTGCATACTGAACAACGGATTCTGAGTAAGAGTCTTTGATTTTAAGAATTCATTGTTACTAGTAAATAACCATATTCCGGTGAAAAGTTCAAAATAAAAAGGACCTTTATTGTATGACATACCAACTTCAGGTTTAAATCCCCAGCGGTTTGAACCCAGATTAATCAACTTTTCGTCGTAATACTGACCTGTGGGTAATGCAATGACAAGACTTGTTCCGAGAACAAATTCTTCTTTGAATTTTACAAAATCCTTTGGCAGGAGCGCAGGTGTTCCGATAAAATTCAGCACGAATTTCACTTTTGAATCGGAAAAGCCGCTTCGTGATCCGGAAGTATCTTTTCCGTTAAGCTTAGCCGTTCCGCCGAGAAATGTATAGGGAACTGAAATCTGAATTTTGCATAACTTTCCGAATACGCCGAAAGATCTAAGAAACCCGAGTCCTACTGTATTTGAATTCAAATCCAGATTCTGAATCGGTGATGTTGCATCTGAAACTACATCACCTGTGGAATATAAATAAGTTAACGCTGCCACATTCATATGAATAGGAATACTCGAATAATTCCTCGGTTCCATTTCCTGTGAAAAAGAATTATAAGGTATTAATAAATCTGAAACCAATATCATTGTTACAGCAAACAGCAAACTGTATTTGTAAAAATTATTCATGAAATGCTGAGTTTAAATTAAGATTATTTTTTTAATTATTATTAAAAAATCAGATAGAACCCATTTAATTATCGGCATTCTTTCTGAAAAACAGAAAAATAAAATAAGCCGTTATTAAAGAGTGCAAAACAGCTGCAGGCAGAAGCAATTCACCTTTATAAATGTTAACTGAACTGATATAAAAAAAATATACTGCAACTGACAGATTATAAATGAACATTGCCTTAACTGCAAATCCGTTATCATTTCCGTTATTAATATTCATTCCGGGCATACAGGCAATTCCGAAACAGAAATAAACTATACCCGTAAGGCGGCACAGAAGTTTTATTATTTCAGTTGTCTCAATACCGAACAAAAGATTTACTATTACAGAAGGAATCAGTAACAATAAAATACCAAGGGAACTTTCAAGCGCTGATGTGATGAATAAAATTCGTTTGTATTTCAAATTTTTGGAATATTTTACGGGATATTTAAACAAAACAACTTCTTTTCAGTTCAGATTAACTTACCGCTTATTTTATAAAAGGATACTCAAAAAAAATTTTTTTCGAAAACAAAATATTACATAATGGAATTAATTGAAACCTAAAAAAACCGTTACGCCAAATTTTCAGATTAACTTTGTAAATAATGTAAAAGTATACATTCCCTTTAATTTGTCAGTTACATAAAATATTTTAACGGTAAATAACCAAACTTGCTGAAAATCAGAATAATGTTGTTAAATCAAATACAATCTGATGACTGAAATCAGAAAATACAGAAAAGAAGACGAGACCGGATGGCTTCATTGCAGGGTATTGTCATTTCTCGATACTGCATATTACGACAGTGTTCTCAGGGAGAAGGAAGTTTATTCAAATCCTTCAATTGAACTTGTTGCCTGTGAGGACGGAAAAATAACAGGGCTTATTGATGTCGAATATGAAATCAGGGAGCGTACAGTCTGTTCAAAGGGAACAGGCTTAGGAGGTATGATCTGGCATCTGGCGGTTCATCCGGATTACAGAAGAAAAGGAATAGCCTCGCTTCTACTGTCAGAATCAGAATCAGAAGCAAAGAAAATCGGTTTGAACAGATTCGAAGCATGGACGAGAGATGATGACTGGGTAAACCGCTGGTATCTCAGCAAAGGATTTAAATTAACGGATTCATATCTCCATGTTTATGCAGAAGGGAAGGATGAGATTAAAATTTCATTCAGTTCTGAAACAGAAAAGCTGAATCTTGTATATGCATTTGCTCATTATACCGGAAAAGACCGTGAATCAATCAGGACAAAGTTCAGAAGAGTTCATGAATGTTTCTGTTACGAAAAATTTTTTAACAGAAATTAATTTAAAGCGAATAATTTTCAGCTGATTAAAACTCAGTCTGAAAAGCTGAAGAAAAAATCTTTGCTGGTAACTAATGAAAAATCCGGAAGAGACGGGAAATTTTATAAAAAAAATTCATTTCATAATTAATACTAAACCGGTAAATGGCAAGAGCGCAGTTTCAGGTACTTGTTTTTCCTTATAAGTTCTCCCACGGTAAAATATATTATGCCGTATTTAAACGCTCTGATTCGGATATATGGCAGGGTGTTTCCGGAGGAGGTGAAAATGATGAAACTCCTGAAGATGCGGCAGTACGGGAATTGTATGAAGAAGCCGGCATTTCCCAGACGGGTGAATTAATCAGATTACAGACCGAATCTTCAGTACCCTGTTACCATTTCAAATCAAGTATTAAATGGGGAGAAGAACTGTATGTTGTCCGGGAATATTCTTTCGGTGCTGAAGCCGGTGATTCAGAAATAATATTATCCGGTGAACATGAATGTTACTTATGGGCTGAATATGAGGAGGCGATTAAACTTCTGACTTTTGACAGCAACAAGACGGCATTGTGGGAACTGAACAACAGGCTTCTCAATAAAAAACCGTGGGAGAAATAATACAGCTTTACTTCAAGATTACTTTCCGGAAGAATACTCAGTTTAAAATTTCTGTGCATTAATACACGGTTAAATGTTAATAACTTTGTATCACTGATTTGTTCTTAAAACAATATTAAATACAAATTATTGCAGTTTAATATAAACTGAGATTAAGTTATTTTTGTAAAAACATTCCCGGTAAAATATCTTTAAGTTTGATACAAATTTACTTGCGGTAATAACTATTAATAGAGCGAGATTCATTTTACCTGCAGATAATTCTTAACCGGGATTTATTACAGGCGGGAGTAATTCAGTGGTAGAATGCCAGCTTCCCAAGCTGGACGTCGCGGGTTCGAGTCCCGTCTTCCGCTCTTTGAATTATTAAGCATTCAGCAGGAACAGATTTAAAATTTTATGACACAGCAGGCGATTTCAAAGAACAGGATTACTTTCATAATGGATTTTGACAGTACGTTTATCAGGCTTGAAGCGCTTGATGAACTTTTCAGGACTGCAAACAGAAATAATCCGGACAGAAAATCAGTTATTAAGAAATTCGAGAATCTTACTTCACTCGGAATGGACGGGAAAATTTCCTTCCGGGATTCATTAATTGAGAGAATCAGGCTTCTGAATGCTGACAGAAACCATATTGACGAACTTGTAAAAAAGCTCGGAAAGAAAATATCGGTTTCGGTTATGAGAAACAAAAATTTTTTCAGGAAATACGGAAAGAATATTTACATCATCTCCGGAGGATTTAAGGAAATAATCATTCCGATAATCAGAAAATTCAATATACCGGAAGAGAATGTTTATGCGAATACTTTTACATTTGACAAAGAAGGAAATATCACGGGATTAGATACAAAGAATCCTTTGAGCCAGGATAACGGAAAAATCAGACTGCTGAAAAAGCTTGGACTGATTGGAGACCTGTATGTAATAGGGGACGGATATACTGATTACGAATTAAAAAAGGAAGGAATAGCTCATAAGTTTTTTGCATTTACCGAAAATATTGAAAGACAGATAGTTACAAATAAAGCAGATCATGTAACTCCGAGTCTGGATGAATTTTTATACATTAACAAACTGCCGATGTCAATTTCATATCCGAAAAACAGAATAAAGGTTCTGCTTCTGGAAAACATTCATCCGGATGCAGTAAAAATTTTTAAAACCGAAGGTTATCAGGTTGAGACATTTGCAAAAAGCCTGAATGAGGCTGAGCTTTCACACAAAATCAAAGATGTTTCAATACTTGGCATCAGATCAAAAACTCATGTCAGCGCTGAAGTTCTGAAAAATGCCGGCAGGCTGATTTCAGTCGGGGCATTCTGCATAGGCACTAATCAGATTGATCTTAATACATGCCTGGAAAAAGGCATTGCCGTTTTCAATGCGCCTTTCAGCAATACAAGAAGCGTTGTAGAACTTGCGCTGGCCGAGATGATCATTCTTATGAGAAATATATTTGATAAAAGTAATTCTCTTCACAAAGGCATATGGGACAAATCCGCCTCAGGAAGTTATGAAATCAGAGGTAAAAGAATTGGAATTATCGGTTACGGAAAAATCGGATCCCAGCTTTCAGTGCTGGCAGAAGATCTAGGAATGGAAGTGTATTATTATGATACAGTTGACAGGCTTGCGCTCGGAAATGCAAAGAAATGCGATTCACTAAAAGATCTGCTCAAAAAGTCTGATATAATAACTGTTCATATTGACGGCAGCAAAAGCAACACTGGCTTTATCGGAGAAAAGGAATTCAGACAGATGAAACAGGGAGTAATTTTTCTGAATCTGAGCAGGGGACATGTAGTGGATATTGAAGCATTGTCAAAATTTATTAAAAACGGAAAGGTCAGGGGAGCATCGGTAGATGTATTTCCGTATGAACCTTCCGGCAATGACGAGAAATTCATCTCAGAACTTCAGAATCTGAATAATGTGATCCTGACTCCTCATATCGGAGGAAGCACTGAAGAAGCGCAGAAAAATATAGGTAATTTTGTTCCGTCAAAGATTATTGATTTTATAAACAGCGGAAATACTTTTTACAGCGTTAACTTTCCAGAGCTCCAGCTTCCGGAATTTCAGAATGCTCACCGGCTAATACACATTCATGAAAATGTACCGGGAATACTTGCGCATATCAACAATACATTAGCTGGCCATAACATTAATATCATCGGACAGTATCTTAAAACCAACGACAGAGTAGGATATGTAATAACTGATATAAGCAATAAATATGATCCGAAAGTCATCAGCGATCTGAAAAAAATCAAACATACAATTAAATTCAGGGTATTATACTGATATATGAAAAAGGAAAAAATATTTTTTACACCCGGACCGACGGAGCTATATCCCGAAGTCAGAAAATATATTGAAGAAGCACTTGACAGCAATATATGTTCGCTTAATCACAGAAGCAGCGAGTTCATGGAAATTTTCAGGCACACGGCAGATATGCTGAAAAAGCTGATGAACATTCCGGATAACTACAAAGTATTTTTCCTGAGTTCAGCCACAGAATGCATGGACAGAATTGTTCAGAACTGCGTTGAATCACAAAGCTTCCATTTTGTCAACGGAGCTTTTGCAGAGAGGTTTTACAGGACTGCACTTGAGCTGAACAAAAACGCGTCTAAAGCCGATGCTGATTTCGGAAAGAGCTTTGATTTCGGAAATATCAGTATTGACAATTCACCCGAACTAATCTGCATTACACAGAATGAAACAAGCACCGGAGTTGCAATAGATACCGGAGAAATATATAAAATTAAAAAGAGTTATCCGGATTCAATAATTGCGGCGGATATTGTAACATCTGCTCCTTTTGTGGAAATTGATTTTGACAGATTAGACTGCGCATTTTTTTCCGTTCAGAAAGGATTCGGGCTTCCAGCCGGACTAGGAGTTCTTCTTTTAAATCAGAAGTGCATTGACAAAGCTGAACAACTTAAAAAGAACAATATCAGCATCGGAAGTTATCATAATTTTCTTTCTCTGAATGAAAACGCCGTGAAATATCAGACAACTGAAACGCCTAATGTGCTTGCAATTTATCTTCTCGGCAGAGTATGCAAATCACTTTCTGATTACGGTATTCAGAGGATCAGAAAAGAAACCGAAGATAAAGCTAAAGTGCTTTATGATTTTTTTGATAATCATGAGTTTCTGAAGCCGTTTGTTTCTGATAAGAAAGACAGGTCAAAAACGATTATAAACGTCGAGGCAGGAAACAGGCAGAATGAAATTAGGAAGAAGCTGGCTGACAACGGAATAATTGCAGGATCCGGTTACGGAAAATACAAAGAATCGCAGATCAGACTTGCAAATTTTCCGATGCATAAGCCTGAAGATGTTATGAGAATTACGGAAATACTGAAGTAAAATGAATTACTGCAAAACAAAAAAAGCATGACAATAGCCGGTCATGCTTTTTCATTATTAAGATTAAAAATAAAACTATCTTAAAAACCCGCCTAGTACAGGATTATAAACCGCTTTCATATTGTCAAGCATTTTTTTAAGATCAGCATCAGGGTTTCCGTAAACAGCAAACTTTTTCGGTTTCAGTAATGTCATAAACCTTCCTGCAAAATTCTTCATAAATGAATTTACATGAATGACTGCAGCCGGCGAATCTTTATATCTTTCAAAAAGCGTGCAGTATTTATTGTCTTCGCTTATAAACCATTCATAATTAAGTGCATCCGGCTCACCGGACTTTGTAAAATCACTCATTTCATTCATAAGACTTTTCAGCGAATCAAGATCTCCTGTAATTTCTGTTTCCAGTATCCAGAATATTTTTTCCGACATTAACTTTCTCCTTTGAATTATTTAATTTTTTTAAAAATTATTTAGTTAACCGATCTGATAATTTCCAGAGATAAACTTACTTCATCAAAACTTACATCAAGATGAAACACTGCTCTCATATTGTCATAGCTTCCGGAAGAAATCAGCAAGCCTTTTTCTTTAAGCCTGTCCATAAAATCTTTCTTTGAATATTTCCGGGATGTGAATATAACGATATTTGTCTCGACAGTATCCTGCAGAATTTCAATTCCGTCAATTTTTCCGATTTCAACGGCAAAGTATCTGGCTTTTTCATGATCTTCTTTCAGCCTTTCAATATTATTATCAAGAGCATAGATCGCAGGTGCTGCAAGTATTCCTGCCTGTCTCATTCCGCCTCCGAGAATCTTTCTCCACTTTCTTGCAGTATCAATAAACTCTCTGCTTCCGCAAAGCACTGAACCCACAGGACATCCGAGACCTTTTGAAAAACAAAATGACACAGAATCAAAATATCCGGAATATTCTTTAACCGGAATTCCCGTTTCAACTGATGCATTGAAAATTCTTGCGCCGTCAAGGTGAGTTTTTATGCCGCAGGATTTTGTAAAGTATGATACATCTTTAATTACATCAATCGGCTGTATGACTCCTCCCGCTCTGTTATGTGTATTTTCCAAACAGACAAGTCTCGTGAAAGGAAAATAATATTCTTTTGATCTTACATACTTCCTTATATCCGATGCAGTCATTACACCGTTGATTCCCTTAACAGGAAGCAGCTGTACATTGGATATTACTGATGGCGCGGCAGTTTCATAATTGAGTATATGTGATTCGCTTTCTACTATAACTTCATCACCGGGCTGAGTATGAGATTTTAATGCAAGCTGATTTCCCATGACTCCGGAAGTAACAAACAAAGCAGCTTCTTTACCGGTCAGCTTAGCGCATTTTCCCTGAAGTATATTTACTGTTTCATCCTCGCCGTAAACATCATCACCTGTTTTTGCGTTTACAATTGCTTCAAGCATTGCGAGCGAAGGTTTTGTAACAGTATCACTTCTTAAATCAATCAATATTTCCCTCCCGAATAATATTCACTTAAAACATTTTTTCCTGCTCATCCTTGTCATCTTCGGCAATTCTTGCAACGGCTGAAATTGTATCACCTTCGCTTAATCTTATAACCCTGACTCCCTGCGCATTTCTTCCCATGACTCTGATTTCTTTCATCTTCTGTCTTATCAGAATTCCCTTTGAAGTAATTATCATCAGATCATCAGAATCGGTTACTTCCTTAATTGAAATAAGCTTTCCGACTTTATCGGTTGTCTTTACCGTAATCACACCTTTCCCGCCTCTGTTTGTAACCCTGTAATCACCAAGTTCGCTTCTCTTGCCGTATCCTTTATCCGTGATGACAAGTATAGTAGCGCTTGGTCTTGTAACAGCAAC
>JAEUSI010000108.1 GCA_016788375.1 Ignavibacteria bacterium
GCAAATAATTTTGTAAAATCCGGATCAAATTAAGTATCTCAATATGTTAATTCAATTCATTTAAAGATTTTTGTAAAATTAAAAAGAGGACCGGTTTAAACTGTCGTCCTATAATATATAAATGAAACTTTTTCAATGCTTAGCCTTGATAGTATATAAAACTTTGTAACAATATTTAATTTCCAGTAATTTCACAATATTACTTATTGTAATTTATATATAAAAAAGCATAGAGTAATTAATCTTTATTAATTAATTTGAATTCAGTTACTAATTAAACTAATTATAATTATGCCTGAAATATTTCACAAAATAATTTTACTCGGAAGACCTGCTTCGGGGAAATCCGAAGTTATCGCATATTTGAAGAATACAACAGATGAGGAAAGACTGAGAAGATTTCATCTCGGTAAGATAAAGGAAATTGACGACTTTCCGATGCTCTGGACGTGGTTTGAAGAAGACGCAATTCTTTCAAAAAAGTTCAATAAACCCCGAATTCATACTGATGATCAGGGATATTTTAAAGAACAGTATTTATGGAATCTTTTAATCGAAAGAATTTCTATGGATTATTCAAAACTTATTCGTGATAACAAGGATTTTCATAATGAAAGTACGGCATTAATAGAATTTTCCCGCGGTACTGAACACGGAGGTTATAAAGATGCATTCAGGCACTTATCTGATGAAGTACTGAAAAATGCCGCTTTGGTTTATATTAATGTTCCCTATGAAGAATCTCTTAGGAAAAACAGGAAAAGATTTAATCCTTCAAAACCGGACAGCATCCTTGAGCACGGTCTGCCGGATGAGAAACTTGAAAAAATGTATAAACTGGTCGACTGGGAAGAAGTTTCAAGAAATTCAAAAACTCATATTAATATTAACGGAACCGATGTCCCCTATTTTGTTTTTGAAAATATGCCTTCTAAAACAGACGATCCGGATATTCTCGGACCTGAACTGGATAAGGTTTTTTCTGAATTATGGAAGATTTACAGGAAATAGTTTCTGAATCTGAATCTGAATTTGATTTGTAAAGTGCAGATTGTAAAATACAACCTGCACTATTTATATTATGCTTTTTCTTTTTCAAAAGGTTGTCGTAATTCAACAGGACTGGTTTTCTTTCTCATTCTTATATTCAGCATTTCAACAAAGAATGAAAAAGCCATTGCGAAATATACATATCCTTTCGGAACCTCAACATGAAAACCTTCAACAAACAGCAGCAGTCCTATCATTAACAGAAAAGCAAGTGCAAGCATTTTTATGGTCGGATGTCTGTGTATAAATTCGCTGACCTTTCCGGCAAAAATTATCATCACTATCATGGAAATAACGATGGCTGTGATCATTATTGAAACATGCTTTACCAAACCAACAGCTGTTATCACAGAATCAAGCGAAAATACAAGATCAAGCAAAACAATCTGTATTACTATGCTCCTGAACTGAGATTTACCGCCTGATTTTTCATGTTCCCCTTCACCTTCAAGCTTGTTGTGGATTTCAAGTGTGCTCTTTATCAGCAGAAATAATCCTCCTCCCATTAATATCAGATCTCTTCCTGAAAATGAAAACCCGAAAATTGATATTATAGGTGTTACAAGTCCCGCAATGAAGGAAATACCAAGCAGTAATAAAATCCTGAATAAAAGTGCTATTACAAGTCCGGTTATTCTTCCTTTCTCTCTTTCATGTTCCGGAAGCCTGCCGGTTAATATTGAGATGAAAATTATATTATCAATACCGAGTACAATTTCAAGGAATGTAAGAGTCAATAAACTTACATATGTTTCCGGCTGAGCGAATAATTCAAAAAATGTCATGCTGTCTGTAATTACTTTTTGATTTTATATTCCATAAGTATTTTCTTTATCTTTATTCTTATTCCTGTTCTCTTTCTTTTTCATAATCGGCAATTATCTTTGATTCAACATCCTTAGGCACATCTTCATAATGTGAAAACTTTCTGTCGTAATAACCTCTTCCCTGAGTGATTGACCTGAGTTTGGTTGAATAATCATTCATCTCCGATAAAGGCATCTGACAGGTAATCTTCTGAAGTTTGCCATAAACATCCATTCCCTGAATTCTTCCTCTTCTTGAAGAAATGTCTCCGGATACAGATCCCATAAACTCTTCGGGAAATACAATCTCAACGTCATATATAGGTTCAAGTATTACCGGATTCGCTTCTTTGAATCCTTTTTTAAATGCCTGCGAACCTGCTATCTTGAATGATATTTCGTCAGAATCAACATTATGATATGATCCGTCGAATAATGTTACTTTTACATCAATGACTTTACATCCTATTAATACGCCTGAATTAAGAGTTTCTATCAGTCCTTTTTCAACTGCTGGTACGAATCTTCCTGGTATTACTCCTCCTACAATTGCATTCACAAATTCAAATCCTTTTCCTCTTTCCTGAGGTTCTATTTTTATATGAACATGTCCGAACTGTCCTCTTCCTCCGGACTGTTTCTTGTGCTTGTATTCAATATCTTCAACTTTTGAGCGGATTGTCTCTCTGTAAGGAATTTTAGGATTTGTAACATCTACTTCAAAATTATATTTGCTCTTCATTCTGTTTAGTATTGTGGCAAGATGAATTTCACCCTGACCGCTAATTACTGTCTGAGATGTTTCAGGATTGAATGCAACAAGAAATGTCGGATCCTCTTCATGCAGAGAATGAAGGGCTGAAGCGATTTTATCGTCATCACCTTTATTCTTGGCGTGAATTGCCATTGTTATGTTTGGCTTTGGAAAATTAATTTCGGGTAAAACAACCGGAAAATTTTTCGAGCTTAAGGTGTTGTTTGTATGTGAATCCTTTAGCTTAACAACTGCTCCGATATCCCCGCATACAACTTCGCTCATTTCTTTTCTGTCTTTTCCGTTCATAGAATAAAGCTGTGACAGTCTTTCCGTCTTGCCGTTAGCTTCATTTATCATGTCCATTCCTGCCTTTACCTTCCCCGAATAAACCCTGAAGAATGAAAGCTCTCCTATATTCTTCTCCGAAATAGTTTTGAAAATAAACATTACAGGTTCGGCATCAAGCTTCGGCGGAATCTCGATTGGTTCATCACTGTTCGGACTGTGACCTATTTCGGCAGGCTTATCCATCGGTGATTCGGTATAATTTGAAATAAAATCAAGCAAATCCCTGGTACCGATATTTTTTGCAGCGCTTGTGCAGAAAACCGGAAAAAGCTTTCTTTCTCTCATGCCTTTCTTAAGACCGAAATCTATCTCTTCATCAGTAAGATTTGCTCCCTCCTCGAAAAATTTATTCAGTAATTCTTCATCTTCTTCAGCAACTACTTCCACAAATTTCTGATGATATTCCGATGCTTTCGCCTGCAATGCCTGAGGAATATCTTCTTCCGTATATTCTCCTTTACCATCACTCTTAAATCTGAGTAACTTCATTCTTATTACATCCACTACTGCATCGAAATTGTTTCCCGGGTTTACAGGAAACTGTACTACAGCCACTCTCGAACCGAAACTTTCCTGAATAACAGAAACGGTCTTTTCAAAATCAGCATTATCGGCATCAAGCTTGTTCACTAAGAAAATTACATTATTCTCATATTCATTCGTTATCATAAAAGAAGCTTCAGTTCCTACTTCAACTCCTTTAAAAGCATCTACCATGATAAGCGTAGTATCAGATACTCTCAGTGCGGATTTTACCTCACCCACAAAATCCATAAAACCCGGAGTGTCTATAATGTTTATTTTCTTAAAACTCCCGTCTGATCCTTTCCATAATGTGTTCATAAGAGAGGAATTGATTGATATCTGTTTTTCAATTTCATCCTTGTGATAATCGCTTACGGTGTTGCCTTCTTCAACTTTTCCGAATCTGTTAATTACTCCGGATGCAAACAGGATTCCTTCGGCGAGAGTTGTCTTGCCGCTGCCCCCGTGCCCCGTGATAGAAATGTTTCTGATGTTTTCTGATTTCGTAATTTCCATAAATGTTTAATCTCCTTTTCCTGATTGAAAAGATTTATTTTTAAATTATTTATTATTTATTTTTTACTGTTTATTAATTCCACCGGAATGCTTTCATTCATTATTTTAATCTGTGCAAGATCGGTAATATAAATTCCGTTCTTGTTAAGTTCATCTCTGCTTAATTCAATTATCTCACTCTTTACTTCAAGCAGATTTCTCGACATCGGTGCCATATCAACCCAGTAAAATGCCTTTAAGCTGATTGATGTCGAAAGCTGATCTAAAATTACAAACGGAGCGGGATTCTTCAGAACTTCCTTTACTTTCAGAATTGAATGATTGATTACTTCCTTAGCTTTTTCCACATCATTTGTATGATCTATCTGAATAATGAAATCGAATCTTCTTCTTGTGTCGTATGTATAATTAATCAGCGAATTATTAACAATCACTGAATTAGGAATAAAAATGTCATGTCCCTCCTGTGTTTTTATCTGTGTAGACCTGAAATCCAGTGAAGTTACCGAACCTGTGAATTTGTCAATTTCTATTACATCCCCAATTTTAAAAGGTCTGTTGAATGCCAGTAATAATCCCGACAGGAAATTCTCCCCGATATTCTTAAATGCAAATCCCAATATTACTGCAGATACTCCAGCGCCGGTAATAATTCCTCCGGCAAGCCCTGCAAGTCCCAGTATTTCCATCGAAATTACAAAACCAGCCGTAACAAAAAGCCAACTGAAAACTCTTGCCAGAAATACTGCTCTGAGTTTGTCAAGAGTTTTATGTTCAAGCCTTTTATAAATTAAGGATTTGATTTTTCCGGAAGTAACTACGAATAAAAACAATATCAGGGCAGCAAGTACTATTCGCGGCAGAATTTTTAGTATTTCATTCCAGAAACCCGAAAAAAGAATAATTATGTCATCAAACATTTAGAAGATCGATTATTATACTGTAATCCTGCAAACAGTCCATAGCTGATTTAAAGGTTCGCATTTATTTGAAGTGTAAAATAATATTCATATTTTAAACATTAAAGTTACTTTATACAGAAAATCATAATTTGTATATTTGAAAAAAACAAATTAATGCCTAAGCAGCTCCCTATCACTACATACGGAATGGATATTCTCAGAAAGAAGACCAGACCTGTCAGGAAAATAGACAATGCAATTATTGATCTGGTTCAGAATATGTTTTATACAATGGATAAATCTTCCGGAATCGGACTTGCAGCTCCGCAGATTAATCTCGGTATATCACTTGCTGTCATAGATATTTCGGCACTTGAAGAACATAAAAAGGAAAGTCCGATGATTCTTATTAATCCTGTTGTTAAAGATTCTCACGGCGAAGTTACTCTCGAAGAAGGCTGTCTCAGCATTCCCGAACTTCACGGTAATGTATCAAGACCGGATCAGGTTTTCATTAAATACAATGATTTTGATATGAATGAAGTAGAAGTCGAGTTAAAAGGATTTATGGCAAGGGTTGCACAGCATGAAATTGATCATCTTAACGGTAAATTGTTTATTGATTATCTGTCTTCCGAAGAAAAAAAGGAAATAAAAAAACAGTTATCGGAAATCAGGAAAGGAAATGTAAAGACAGATTACAAGCTGCATATTCACTCAGGAGATAGTTTCCTTAATCTTTAATTCTCTATTATCCGTTAATCCGGATTATTTTATTAATTACCAATACTGGATTTTATGAAAATAATGTTTATGGGGACGCCTGAGTTTGCTGTTCCTTCGCTGGATATATTAGTTAAAAACAAGTATAATGTCTGCGCTGTTGTAACTGCTCCGGATAAAAAGAAAGGCCGGGGACAAAAGGTCTCTTATCCTGCAGTTAAAATTTATTCAGAAGGTAAAATTCCGGTTATCCTTCAACCTGATAATCTTTCAGATAAGGAATTTGTTGGATCGGTTAAATCACTTAATCCCGACCTGATAATTGTTGTTGCATTCAGAATTTTACCTGAGGAAGTATTCTCTGTTCCGGGACTCGGATCTTTCAATCTTCATGCTTCATTGCTTCCGGAATTCCGGGGTGCAGCACCGATAAATCATGCTTTGATTGAAGGGAAAAATATAACCGGAGTTACTACTTTCTTTTTAAGGAAAAAGGTCGATACTGGAAATATTATACTTCAGAAGAAAGTTCCTGTAAGCGAAGATGATAATGCAGGTACTTTACATGATAAACTTTCAATTGCCGGTGCTGAATGTGTTCTTGAAACAGTTAAGTTAATTGAATCAGGTAATGTTCAGACTTTTGCACAGGAAGACATAAAAGCTACTCCTGCTCCTAAAATTTTCAGGGAAAATTGCATTATAAACTGGAATTATGACTCTCTGAGAATACACAATCTAATCAGAGGTTTATCCCCGCTTCCGGGAGCATTTACACACTTTAACAATAAAATCCTCAAAATTTACAAATCAAGACTCACTGATTTAAAAAGTAATGATTCTCCGGGGAAATTAAGCTTTGAAGATAACAGACTGTTTGTATGCTGCACTGATTTTAAGTTAGAAGTTATCGAACTTCAGTCGGAAGGTAGAAACAGAATTACAGCCAGTGATTTTATTAATTTCCTCAAATCAATTAAAAAATCCGAAGATTATTTATATCAATTAATTTAACCAATAAATTGCTATATATTAAATAAATTAATCACAGATAACTTCTTTAATAAAAGTAAGTTAGCACTTTTAATTAAACAATATAATCGCATTTAAATATTAATCAGGGTTTTTGTAAAAACGGAGTTATTTCTACATTATTGCCTATAAGACTGAGATCACTTGCATCAACATAAAAGTCGCCTGTAATGTCAAATTGAATATTGCCTGTATTTCCGGTAATAACAGAATTTTCAATTTCGCTCTGATCTCCTGCGTCAATAATACCGTCCTGATTTACATCGCCGGAATAAATACAGTATTTTGTACCTTTCAGAACAAGATTATTCCCGTATGCCGTAGTATCAGATGTAGTAAAATCATAAAACATTTTATTTGCCGAGAATTTCAGCTTATGTGAACTCCAGGTTTCAAGAGAATTTCTGTGCTTAACCGCAAGATAGACTTCTTTTCCGTTCTGCATATTTGCAAATGACATTACTGACTGTCCGAACTGTGACAAAAATCCTTTTGCAGAGTCAAGAATATTATAGGGACTCTCTCCGTTATGAAGATAAACAGAAATCAAATCACCTCTTGTACTGTTGGTTTCAACGCTGTAATAACCCTGAATCAGACAATTAAGAGTGATTTGTTTTGAAGAAGGAAGAAGTTTGTAATAATCAATCTGATTATTTGTAATATTGTAAAACTTGAATATCATATATTTTTCATAAGCTTCAACAAGCATCGCCCCGTAATTTCCGTTATATCTTGCCTGACTTCCTGATATCGGAGGAGTTGTAAAAGAATTGATGCCTTTCCCCCCCAGTCCGTTCACAAAATACGGAAGCTGATTTATAAGCAGTCTTTCATAATTATCCTCATGTCCGGAAAGCACTGCAGATGCTCCCCAGTCTTTAAATGGCCATCGCATTGTCAACTGAGAACCGTACAAAGTTCCCGAACTGTAGGGCGGATGATGAAAATATACTATGTTGAATGTCTCAGTTGATTCGGCAAGTTGAGTTTTCAGCCATTGTGCCTGAACCGAACTGCTGTCAATTCCGTCAGGTTCATTACCGTCACTGTCAATTACAAAAAAATGAACATTCCCTCTAATAAAATCATAATATCTTTCATTACCCGGTAAGGTAAAATAGTCAAGATAAGGAGCAGCACCTGCTGTTAACCAGTCCCGGTTACCGAGTGATGGAAAATATCTGTTTACCGTGTCTCCGGAACCGAAACTTCCGTAATATGGATGAATAAACTGACTGTAATGCTGACCTATGTTTACGTCAATAGTTGACTGCTCCCCGTTTTCATAATTATTATTGCCAAGTGTAATTACAAAATCCGGATTCCAGCTTTTTACCAGATTGGCAACCGCCAGTTCATTCGGTCCGTCATAACCGTAGTCGCCAATTGCAGCAAATCTTGCCAAAGGAAGGAAATTTGTATCTCTTAAATATTTATAAACTCTTGCTCCGACTGAATATGCCAGTGTATCATTTATAAATCTGAATCTGTTGACATAGTAACCCCAGTCTGCCTGTGTCCATGTGCTTCCTCCGTTTGTAGTCTCATATGTCGGACCAGACCACCCGCCTATCCAGCCTGTATTTTCATTTATAAAACCGATGCCTTCTTCATCATAAGTCATAAACGGAATTTCAGTCCATGTCTCGCCTGTATTTGTCGTTTTAAGTATATATGCAAACCCGGAATGTCTCTCTATACTTACATATCCTGTTGTTTTTGATACAAAGGAAATTTTCCAGCACCATTCGCCGGTCCTTGAAGAGATGTATTTTCTCTGCCAGGTAATTCCTCCGTCAACAGTTTTTAAAACTACTGCATTCCCGTTCTGATAACCGGAAGTATTAAAACCTCCCACTACAATTCCGGAATCCGGCGACCAGAAGTAACAGTCAACAAGTGATCTTACTAACGAACCGTCCATTGTTATTGAACTCCATGTTGCTCCCCTGTCTGTGGTTTTTATCACATTAGCAGGGGCTGCATATCTGCCGACTCCGTAAGCTATGTCTTCATTAACTATTGAAATCCCGCAGATTCCGTATGGAACAGGATTTGGAATGTTAGTTACATTTGTCCAGTTTAGTCCGCCGTTTGTAGTTCTCATTAATGGAAAAACCGAATTCAGTGTGCCGAGTAAACCGAATTGTGAATTAAAAAAACCAAGACTTCTGTATTTCGCAAACGGATAATTTGAGGCAGTAAAAGTATTTGACCATGTGTTACCTCCGTTTGTCGTTTTATAAACGGCTCCGGTATACATAGCTATCCAGCCTGTATTGGCATCACTGAAATAAATGTCTTCGAATCTCAGGGAAGTTGTATCTGGCACAGGTGAATTCGGAAGCTGACTCCACTTAAATACCTGAGAATAATTGTAATTACTAAAAACGAACAATAAAATTATTAATAAAAAATTTTTCATTTTAAAATTTAATTATGAAAAATTAAAAAGATCCGGTCATTTTTAAATAACGGAATTTTAATTTGTTTTATTTTAAAAGCAACATTTTTTTAGAAACCGAATAGTCACCAGCTTCCAGTTTGTAAATATACATCCCGCTGGAGAAATATCCCGCATCAAAGCTTGCCTGATATTTTCCGGGTGGAAGATTTTCATTTACAAGTTCTCTGACTAATTTTCCTGTAACATCATAAACTGTCAGTTTTGTCTTTGTTAAAATGTTATTTCCGGTACTCTTAATGTCATATTTAACAAGAGTGATCGGATTAAACGGATTCGGATAATTCTGATAAAGATTAAACTGATCCGGGATTTCTGTCTGCTGATAAGATATTCCGACAATATTTCTTGAATATTTGTAAGCATAAGATCCTGAAGCAAAAGCCAAAGTGTCATTAATAAATCTGATACGGTTCATACTTCTTCCCCATCCCGCATTAGACCAGTTCAAACCACCGTTTGTAGTCATGTAATTTGAATCATTCTGAAAACCAGAACCATAACCACCAACCCAACCGGTATTTTCATTTACAAATCCGATCCCCTCCTGATCATATGACTTAAAAGGAATTTCACTCCAGTTAAATCCCTGATTAGTTGTCTTCAGAATATAAGATAATCCGTTTGCCGGAAATCTTTCTATACTGGCAACTCCGAAAGTATTTGAATAACTCTTATTAAACGAAACTTTCCAGCACCATTCTTTATTTCTTGATGATTTATAGATTCTCTCCCAGCTATTCCCTCCGTTTGAAGTAATTAATATCACTGCATTACCATCGTAAACAGTACTAATATTATATCCACCTGCAATTATTCCTGAATCAGCGCTCCAGAAGTGACAATCTACCAAAGTTCTTGCTAAAGATGTATCATTAAAAACAAGACTCCAGCTTACTCCTTTGTCAATTGTCCTGTAAACTCTTGCATTATTGTAATATGTACCAGCTATATAAGCAGTATTTTCATTTACAATGGATATTCCGCAAACTCCATTCGGTTTTACAGGAGAAAATTCTGTTACAATTGTCCAGTTTAATCCTCCGTTTGTTGAGCGGGATAAAGGTCTTGCTGAATCCAGTGTACCTAAAATTCCGTTCTCACTGTCAAAAAAACCTACGCTTCTGTTGGAACCGGGCTGCGAATAAATCACCCAGCTTACTCCGCTGTCAGTGGTTTTACAAACTTTATTA
>JAEUSI010000109.1 GCA_016788375.1 Ignavibacteria bacterium
TTCTGAGGAGCTCTTTCCTGTTTCCGCTTCCGTCCCAGACCGCACTGCCATAATAAGGATTCGGGTAAATACCGATTTCCGCGTCAGCACTGTTATTCGCAGGCGTTCCTACTATTATCCTCTGTGAATTTCCGAGTATGCTGCTTTCGAGCGAACCGAGATTCTGTTCAGCATCTCCCTTGTCAAATGCAGTAACCGAATATATATACTGAAACCCGTTCAGCTGATTGGGAAAATCAAATTTATACCAGTATGCAGTTGTATCCCCGTCAAAATACTGCGGCGAGTTAAGATTTATAAATCCGAATCCTGTATTGTTGCTTACATTGTTGTATGCGCTGTCAAATTCACCTACAATGTTTAACAGACTCAGCGGATCCTGATTCAGTGTTAAATCAGTTCCGGGATTAGTTCTGTATATTCTGAATCCTTCGAAATCCCTTTCATTGGAAATCGGATCAACGGAACGTTCGGAATTTGCCGCCCAGTATAAGGTTACATTTTTATCGTTTATTATTGCTTTAACTTTCGGCGGATCCGGAGGAGAGGGAAGTTTGTATCCGTTGTCATAAGCGCTTTGAGCCCAGCCGGCGGAAATATTAAGATTATTCCTCTGATAGGAAGAATCCCAAGTCGTAGGATCTGTGCTGTATTTCTTTGCGCAGACAACTGCAAATACAAAATTCAGCGTGTCCTCAAGATATCTTAATTTATATCTCTCTCCGTTTTCCTTTTTGTAAGGTCCGTATGAAACAAGTGTGGATCTGTTGCTCGGTGTATGTCTCAGTACGTCTAATCTAGAAGGTACAATGGACGGATTGTTAATTGAATCGAGAGGATTTACGGATAAATATCCGTTTAATTTCTGATATCTTCCGCCTTGAACCGACGGATCATTGTCTGTTGCAGGCGAAAAATAAATCGGGTCAGTTGTGTTTCTGAACTGCCATATCGTAAACTTTGTTCTTGAATTTATATTTTCATTTGTCTGTTTCGGGCTGACACCGAGCAGTTTAAATCCGACATAACTGTCTGTAAATCCCGGATCTCCGTTGTAATCATATTCGTAAGCCATTCTCAGTGTGCTGTCGTATCCGTCTGCTCCCTTATTGTAAAATGCCGAACCTCCCGGTATTGTAATATTTGTGTTCCTAACAACGCCGTCACACCACATTCCGGTAAAAATACTGTCTAAAGGTGTCGTATCACCTCTGTATCCTATATTGACAATTTTATAATTTAAAATAACCCAGTTGTTTGCAAAATTAAAATCATAACAGTATGATTCCATAAGAATCTTGATTCCCATAGGAGTGTGATTCTGTATAACAGTTCCGTTTGCCACTGTATTTGTATCGAAATATTCACTTACAAAGTCCTGATGCGAAACTGCATCCGGTCTGTAATTCGGAGAATTCTGCAGAGAAGACTTTTCTGTAATTCCCAATCCGGGTGCATTTGTAAATTCAAACCCTTCCGTCCTGTTCGCATTCGATACGTCAATCGCAGCAGTCGTTACAAGAGCAGATGTTCCTTTTATTGCACCAACCCAGATTCCTCCGACAAATAGGTGCTCAATGCCTGATGCTTTGGGATACTGACAGGAAGGCTGATTCGGGAATGTAACAAACCCGTTTCCTATTGTTCCGTAATTTGTAATGGTTAGTCCGATATTCCCGACATTTGTATATTTGTTGTTAATATCATCCTGTATTCCGGTAGGATGGTAAAATGAGTAAAAACTGAAAACAGTGAAAATTAATGATAAACTTAAGAGTATCCTGGATATGTTTTGAAAACTGAAGGCTTTAAACAGAGACATGGGCTTCTGCAGTGTTTTTTTAAAATGCATTTTTAATTAATGAAATTAATTTAAGTTTTTTATAGGTAAAAAAAAAGATAAAGAAATCAAAGAATCCAATGTTATTTTAAATTAATATCTAATTTGTCAAATCATTTATGCGCTGTTTTGAAAAATAATCCACTCTGACTCTGGCTGGGACTATATAAAATGTTTTGCCTGTGATATTATCATATCCTGCTGTATTCATTAATAAATTCAGAGAATCATATTTTTCCCTTTCAAGTGAACTGTAATCCGTTATAAACCATATGCTTCCGGGTTTGTTCTGAATTCTGAGCGAATCGATCTGCATATTAAGATTCCATCCCAAAACTTCCGGAGGTGTCAGTATTGAATTACTGTGACTGATATGATAATTAATGCTCCATCCCATAAAATGCGGTTCGGCTATTATTCTGTCGCCTTCCCTGTAATTGTTTTCTATATAAGAAATAATTTTTCTGTAATCGTTGTTCTTGAAACTGTTTTCGGAATAAATGTATGTCCCTGTAATACTAATCATCAGAATAAAAATATATGCTGCCGTTGCTGCTTTTTTAGAGAATTTGCTGAACAATATGTATACAACTGTCATGAAGAAATACGGAATTACCGTGCTCAGGTATCTTGAAAGAAGTATGCTTTGATTTAAAGTTATTATAATTGCCGCGGACAGTGGTATAAAAAAAAACAGTGAAATGAATAATTTGTCCTGTATAAATTTGTTTCTTGATTTCCATATTGTATATAATATATACAAAATCAGAATCAATAAAATTGCACATGAAAATTCGGCAAACATTATTATACCTTTGCTTTCATATGAATAATAAGAACTGAAAAACATATCCTTGAAATAATCCCTTAAATCTCCGAATGCTTTTATCAGATTCTGTTCCTGACGCCACGGCTGGCCTTTTGAAGACTGTATTATAAATACCGGATACCAGGGCAGATACAGAATGTTCACCGCTATTGTATAAGTTAAAACTTTTAAAGCTCTAGATTTATCTTCGGGGATATTAATTATTATTAAAATTAAAATAACCATTTCGGTAAACAAAATAAGAAGTCCGAAATAATGAGTGTAAACCGCTAATGTCGTAAATACAATAAACAACACACTGTATCCTTTCCTTCGTGAATCTGTCAGCACGGTAAAAAAATAAACCGAACCAAGGCTCAGAAAAAGATTCAGATTCAGCATTCTGACTTCCTGAGAATAATAAATATTCAGAGGTGAAACAGCATAAAGTATCAATACGAGATATGCCAGATTATCCGATTTTAAAAAGATTAATGATATTCTGTAAATAAAATAAAGGCTGAGAACGCTGAGAAGTACGCTGAGAAGTCTCATTGAAATTACCGAATCAGAGAATATTTCAGTCCAGTATTTCAGAATTATGTAATAGAACGGGGGATGAATATCTCCGGTTGTTTCGGCAACTATTTTTTCAACATTTCCCTGAGATATATGCCAGGAATAAATTTCATCAAACCACAAGTTTTTCTGATCAATCTTGTAAATTCTAAGTGCCGTTACCGCCGAAATTATTATCAGCAGAATAATTGTCTTTTTCAATCTCTGTTATTGTCCCGTTAATTGCACCGCTATCCGCCTGCTTCTCGGCCTGTTGTCAAAATCCAAAAGAACTATCTGCTGCCAAGTACCCAATATCAGTTCACTTTCAGCAAAAGGCACGTTCAGCGATGTTCCTATAATGGCAGATCTGAGATGAGAATGTCCGTTGTTATCTCCCCAGGTGTCGTTGTGATAATATTTCGAATATTCCGGAATTAATTTTTCCAGTATTTTCGGCAAATCTTTTATGAGTCCCGGTTCGTATTCTAATGTCGTTACCGATGCAGTTGATCCGATTGAAAATATGTTGCAGCTGCCTTCGGTCATTTTACTCGAGGAAAGAATTTCCTGAATATCTTCTGTGATATTTTTTATGTCGCAGTTTCCGTTTGTTGAAATTATTAATTCTTTTGTCAGTATTCTCATGCTGATATTATAAAATTTATTCCTTTCAGAACAAGGTACCTATCAACTGTATTTATAAGAGAAGTCTTTCCTGATATTAATCCTGCTAATCCGCCGGTTGCTGCAACAAATAAATCCGGATATTTTTTTCTTGTTTCTTTTATTATTCTTTCTGCACTGAAAAGACTTTGATACAATACACCGGCTTTTATATTGTTTTCAGTATTATTGCCGTATAGTTTACGGGGAAATGCCAGTCTGATTCCGGGTAAAGTTGTATTTGAAATTAATGAATTAAGAGATGTCTTTATTCCCGGAGAAATTATTCCTCCGGTGATTATACCTTTGCACAACAGTGTGAATGTAGTTGCGGTTCCGAAATCAATGACAAGTATATTTTTTTTCCCGTATAAAATCTGTGCTGCTGATGCACTGCATATTCTGTCATTTCCGAGACTTTCCGAATATCTTATTTTTACAGGCAGATTTGAATTTCTGTTTATGAATTCCGGACTGAGGGTAAATTTTTTTCCGAAAAAATTTTTTAGAAAGGAAATGTTTCTTTCACTGAGCACAGAAATACCGATTTTATTGAATCCGGAATCAGTTAAACCATCAATGTTCTCTCTGAAATCATGTTCAAAGTTTTCCTTTGTATATGAAAATCTTTTTAGCAGTCTGATGCTTTTACCGGGAAATACGGCTTTTCCGGCTTTAATATCCGAGTTTCCGATGTCAATCAGGAGATTATTCATTTACTTTCTGCTGTATATAAAAAAAGCGTAAAGAAATATTCCTTTACGCCGTTAATATTGTAAAAGCTAGTTTATTTAAACGGAAATTTCATCCCAGCCGTAAAGATGAAACATGAAATATTTCCGGGGTCATTGATTATTAATTTATATTTACCGTCGAACAATAATGAAAAAGACGGACTGATTTCAGTAAGCTCGATTCCTCCTCCGATTATAATGCTTAGTTTCGTAAAGTCATCTTCATCAGAATTATAAAAATTTACACCCAGACCTCCGTCAATATAAGGTATAAGATCTTTTTTGCCTAAATATTTTCTTATCAATCCTGCAATTTCGAAATTATTCTGATCACCGGCTTTCCAGTAATTTGCCTGCGGCTGAAAGGCAATCCCTCCCGCATCCAGTTCTGCGAATGCGCCGATCGCAAATCCGACTTCACTTTCGATAATTGCCATCCCTAAATTAAATCCGCCGCTTGCTCCGCCTGATTTGGAAGTGCTGATGTTAAAATCCGGCTTTTTTTCAAGAGCAGTGATTTGTCTTAAACTTTTAATTTCGGGAATAAAATCTGCGGATGAATAATCTGAAATGAACAGGAATAGAATAACAAGGGCAGTTGTAAATTTCTTCAATTGATTTAATTTAAATTAGAAAATTTTACCGGAAAAATATTAAATTAATTTAAGTTTGAAATTTCCATCTTTTTAATGTCATCTCTCAATTGTGCTGCTTTTTCATATTCCTCATTATTAATGGCTTCGTCAAGTTCACTCTTAAGCTGTATCAGTTTCTTTTCCTTGTTGGATAAATGTTTTGTAGTTTCGGCTGATACTGATTTTGACTGTTCCGGTGAAGTTTCATCCGGTTCAGTTTCGTCTTTCGGGAGAACCTGTTCGTCATAATCCGGAATAAATCCAACTTCATCCATTATATAGGAATTTACATAAATAGGCGCAGAGAATTTTAATGCTACTGCAATCGCATCCGAAGGTCTTGCATCAAGTTCGTCTATCGACTGGGAATCAAATTTTATCTTTGCATAAAAAGTCGAATCCTTCAGCTCGTTTATTGTTATCTGCGTAACTGAATATCCGAACACATCTATTACTTCCTTGAGCAGATCATGTGTAAGAGGTCTCGGCGGTTTGATGCCCTCAAGTTCAAGCGCTATAGACTGTGCTTCATACTGTCCGATGATTATAGGTATTCTCCTGTTTCCGGCGATTTCCTTTAAAATAATTGCATAACCGCCGCCGCTTATTGACGGCGTTAATGATAATCCGAATATATCAACCTGAATTATGTCCTGTGAATTATCCATTTTGTTGTAAAAACTTTTTTTGTTTTATTTACTGTCAAGCTAATTTAAATGTTTCAATATTTCAATATACTAAAAATCAAAACACTTAATAAAGTTCAGTTCGATAATACTTTCTTGAATTCTTCTGTCAGTGCGGGAATTATTTCAAATACGTCTCCGACTATTCCGTAATTTGCAATCTGAAAAATCGGCGCATCTTTGTCCTTATTAATCGCAACTATGCATTTTGATGAAGACATTCCAGCAAGATGCTGTATAGCCCCGCTGATTCCGCATGCAATATACAGACTCGGAGATACTGTCTTTCCTGTCTGTCCCACCTGTTCGGAATGCGGTCTCCATCCCGCATCTACAACTGCTCTGGACGCTCCTGTCGCTGCTCCTATTGTTGCAGCAAGATTTTCTATTAAAGTGAAATTTTCCGGCTCTCTCAGACCTCTTCCTCCGGATACAATTCTGTCAGCTTCTGCAACATCAATTTTCTCGCTGCTGACAACTACGTCAATTACTCTTGTGGAAAAATCAGTTTCTGATAAATTAAGTGTATTTATATCAATCTTACCGGTTTTTATTTCCGCTTTAGAACTCTTAACTGCTTTGAATACATTCGGTCTTATTGTAATTACAATATTTTCCGATTCTGAGTATATTTCCGTAAAGCTTTTTCCTGCATAAACCGGTCTTGTTGCGGTTATTTTTCCGCCGTCAACTCTTAATCCGGTGCAGTCATTGAACACGGATGAATCAGTTCTCACTGCAATTCTGCCTGCAAGATCTTTTCCGAGAGATGTTGCTGATAAAATAATTATTCCCGTATTTTCCGATTTTGCAACTTCACTTATGACTTTAGAAAATGAAGAAGGAGAATATTTAAAATCAGATGAAGTACACTTAGCATTGAGCTCTGAAATTTCAACTGTGAGCATTCTCTTAACTCCGTATTCCGCAAGGCTTTCCGCCTGATTTTGAAGGTCTGTGCCTATTGACAGGACAGTAAATTCAGAATCTGTTTCTGCTGCAAGTTTCGCCGCTTCTGTCACAACTTCAAATGCTGAATTTTTAAATTTACCGTCTTTTGTTTCTGCAAACGCTAGAATATTTTTTGACATTCCTGATAAATTTTATTTTATAAGTTTTTATATTACCTTTGCTTCTTCTCTTAAAAGCTTAACAAGTTCTTTTACATCGTCTTTTCCGTTTGTAAAAATTTTACCGCTGGCTTTTGCAGGAGGAAGATTCATTTCTTTAATTCCAACTTTAATGCCGCTGTATGACGCAGGAATTTCTTCTATAGGTTTGGATTTTGCAGCCATAATACTCTTAAGATTCGGATACCGAGGTTCGTTTAATCCTTTCTGCGCACCGATAATTACAGGAAGTTTTGATTCTACTATTTCCTTCCCTCCTTCAATTTCCCTTTCGGCGGTGACCTTTCCGTCAATGATGTCAAGTTTAACTACTACACTTATAGCGGGGATTTCCAGCATTTCGGAAACCATGGATGGTATAAGAAGGCCGTCGAAATCTATTGACTGCTTACCGAACAAAACCAGATCAGGATTCTGTGTTTTTATGTAATCCGAAATATTTCTGGCAACTGTAAAGCTGTCAAAATCATTGCTTGCGGATTTGATCAGAACCCCTTTGTCAACTCCCATCTGAAATGATTTCTTTAAAGCTTCTTTTGACCTGTCTGTTCCAAATGAAATTGAAACTATCTCTCCGCCGTTTTTCTCACGGATTTTCAATGCTTCTTCAACGGCAAATTCATCATAAGGATTTAAAACGAAGCTTACTCCGTTTTCATCTATAGATTTCTTTGAATCAGAAATTTTTACTTTGGTTGTACTGTCCGGAACTAATGATACGCAAACGAATATTTTCATGTGTTTTTTTATGTATTTTTCCTGAAATTTATCAGAAAAGTTTATTTATTTGGTTTTTCAAAATTAATTTTATTTAACTCTAAAATCAATTTCAAATTTTTTGCAAAAAATCCATTGAAGAAGATTTATATTATCATTATATTTATTGACATCGCGGGATGGAGCAGTTGGTAGCTCGTCGGGCTCATAACCCGAAGGTCGGAGGTTCAAGTCCTTCTCCCGCTACAAAAGCGTTGCCTCAAACCCCTGCAAGACAGGGGTTTTTTATATCTGTTAACTGATATCCTTCTGTATTTTTTCCTGATTCTATGCATCTTTTGACAGGAAGTTAAACTAATTCCTGTTCTCTGGTGTCTTACTTACGGCAATAAACTTTTATTAATTTAAATTTAACAGGAAATGAAAATAAAACAGATTGTTCTGCTCTTTGTTCTGGCATTTATTCTATCTTTAACCTGTGAAACTACATTTGCTCAGAATCACGGAAAAAATTTTTCAACTCCGGATGAATTTGCATCTAATAAAGCTGGTAAAATGAAATCAAGGCTCTCGCTGACTGATGCTCAGTATAAGGATGTCTACACCTTGTTTCTTAATCACTTTTCTCTGAAATCTGAAAACAAAAACATGAACCTGAGTTATGAGGAAAGAAAAATATTGAGAAATCAGCACAGACAGGAAATGGAAAAACAGCTTGAGGGTATTCTGACTCAGGATCAAATGACTAAGTTTAAGGAATACCGGGCTCAGAAAAAGGAACACAAACGGAATAAAAACATGAACGGAAACTACTGAAACTGAATGAAAATGATTAAACCCGTTAATTTATTATTGACGGGTTTTTTATGCAACTTTTGTCCTCTTTGCCGGCATTTTTAAATCCCTGATCTTCTCCAGAAGCCATACTTTATCGAATACATTTTTCGAATTTTTTATTTTATCCGAAAGATAAGATAAATTTATTTTCTTTGAACCGGTCTTGCTCTGAATTATCATTTGCGTGTATGACAGAAAACTATTGTGCATGATTTTTCTGCTTTCGGAAATCAATTGATTGTTTTTCAGGAAATGCTTGTAAGTATCTATTACAGAAAGTGCGGATTCATAGTATTCAAGTTCAAAATTTATTTTTAACTGAAGATTTTTCATGTCGAGTTTAAATACAAACTGATCAAATTTAACTTTATTCAGGTAATTCAGCGCTTTATGATAAAGACCTTTCTCAAAGTTCAGCAGGGAATTACTGTAATTTTCAATGTTGGCTATTTCCTTCGGCATTAACTTTTTCGTATACTTTGATATGAAATCCTCCATATACCGCAGTTCTCTCAGAGCAATGCAGTTTATCAGCACGTTCCTGTACAAATCTACAGTTAAATGCCTCTTAAACTCGTTTTTATAATATTCATTCTTTAATAGTATATCGTGAAGTTCGAATAACTCACGGTCTATATCGAAATTATTTGCAATTCCCTGATTCTTCTTATAAATACAATAGTCAATTAACCTTGAATGAAGAAAGTTATTGTCATTAAGCCCGAGTCTTTTGGAATACAAATGCAGCGATCTTTTCATTTCAAAATAATCTTCGCTGCTTTCTATATTCAGGAATGTTTTGAGAAGTTTGTAATACAATTCAACAACAGGAACATTTAAATGAGTATACCCCCTGATAAAAGAATTTATCTTTTCAAAATTAAATAACTCAAGAAAATTCGAAACAATATCTATGTTTTTTCTGATGTTGTAAGTCCTGGAATAATTCAGCAGTACATCATTATGTTTAATGGATTCTATTACAAAATAACAAATAATACATACAATTCCGTTAACAAGTTTTTCGGATTCAGTTATAACTAAGGATTTCTTTATTGTCTTCTGTGTCATTAAATTCACATAAAATCTCCCTGTCTCGATTTTGAACCGGCTTATAAAATAATCACCGTCAATTATATTTCTTTTACTTAATTCGTTTTCATTGTTTGCCATCTGACTGAGGAAAAGACTTACAGCTCCTCTTGAAAATAACTCCTGAGTAAGGAAAAATCCCGATTCAACACCTCTTTTTTCAATTCCTTCCTGTTTCAAAAACTGCTGCGAAAGTTTTAACAGGTCAGACATAAGATTCCTGAATGTAGAATCGTTATACTCTGCATTATTACCGTAAATTAATTTAAAGAGATATTCCCTGGTAAAATTCTTTCCT
>JAEUSI010000010.1 GCA_016788375.1 Ignavibacteria bacterium
GGTATAACTGCTCCTGTGCCCATCGTTGATTAGCCAGGCAACCTTTGATCAATGCCGTGGTATCGTTTGCTTCTGCAATCATCGCTTTCTTAAAAATCGTCTTTATCTTTTTCTACATCCTGCATAATCTTCTGCGAATTAAGCTCTGCTTCCCTTATTATGTTTTCAGAACGCTTTTTTGCAATGACAAGGGCTTCTTCGGCAAGATCCTGTGCCTTAACAATGGCTTTCTGCAGAGTAGATTCATTTTCCTTGTAAACTTCCAGATCTGTGCTCAATTGTCTGATTTTTTCATTCAGAGCTGCATTGTCATCAAACAGTCTTTCATACCGTAAACTTACAGTTTCTAAAAATGCGTCAACTTCATTGGTATCATATCCTCTGAATATTTTCCTGAAATCGGATTTTCGTATATCTTTTGCGGATAAAATGCTCATATTTTTGTATAAGATTTAAAAATATTTTATAAAATTAAACTTTCCTCTCGCCGAATATTGCGCTACCGATTCTCAGCATTGTCGATCCTTCTTCTATTGCAATTTCATAATCATTAGTCATACCCATAGACAGATGTTCCATATCACTGAAAAGTTTTTTCATTTCGTCAAACAGAGTCTTTAATGACTTAAAACTCTCTCTGATAACATTTTTATCTTCAGTGAATTTTGCAATTGTCATCAGTCCTTTAATTCTGATGTTCGGAAGTGCTTTTATCTGTGAACAGACTTCTTTTACTACCGATGGATCAAGTCCGTATTTCTGAGATTCTCTGCTTGTATTTACCTGAATCAGTATATCCGTAACCTTGTTGATTTTTTTTGAATAAGTATCAATTTCCTTTGCAAGATCAAAACTGTCCACGGAATGTATCAGATGAATAAATGCAATCAGATCCTTCACTTTCCGCGACTGAAGATGACCAACCATATGCCAGTTGATCTTTACGCTTTCATGGTACTGAAAAGAAACATTGTAATACTTATCTCTTAATTCTCTGATTCTGTTTTCACCGAAATCCGTCTGACCTTCGCTGTAAAGTTCAATAATATTTGTAATCGGAAATGTTTTGCTTACCGCAATAATCTGAATTTCATCGGGATTTCTGCCGGTACGTTCGCAAATATCCCTTACATTTTGTTTAACTGAAATGTAGTTTTCCTGAATTCCCATATTTTGTTAAGTATAATATAATTTTATTAATTACAATTTTCAATTTATAAAACGCTTGAAGTTGAATCGTTAACAGTTTTTCTGTTTTAATTAATTTAGTAAAAGTAAATACAAAGCATCTTGAAAAAATCCCTGCTTTTTGTATTCAAAGAAAAAAACATTATAAGTATATTTCATAAAAATAATTTTTATAATCAAATCTGAAAATCTTGTCTAAAAAATTTCAGTCCTACATCAGCAAAAATCATAAATTCAGAAATATCATATATAAGAAAAACGGATATAAATCCGTTATTACAATCAACAGAGAAAGCAAATTAAATTGTCTGAATCTTGAAACCATTTCCGAACTGACGGCAGCATTTAAAGATTCATCTTGGGATGACAATATTGCGGTGATTATACTTACAGGAGCAGGGAAAAGAGCTTTTTCAACGGGAGCTGATCTTGATGAACAGCAGAAGTACTTTCTCGGAAATCCGGATGATTATTATAAATGGATGTATGAATTCATTCAGCTTCATGAAGTAATGAGGAACACAGGTAAGCCGACAATAGCAAGACTTAACGGCATGGTAGTCGGAGGCGGAAATGAGCTTAATCTCAGCTGTGACCTTGCAGTTGCCGCTGACCATATAATAATTAAACAGGTCGGTGCTGCAAGAGGAAGTGTGGCAGCAGCCGGCGCAACACAGTTTCTTCCGCTTATAGTCGGAGAAAGGCGCGCAAGGGAAATTTTGTTTCTGTGCGAAGATATACCGGTAATGAAAGCGCTTGAATGGGGACTTGTGAATCAGGTTGTGCCTTACAATGAGCTTGATAAAGCAGTTGACATTCTCGCAGAGAAGCTCTTTAACAAACTTCCCGAATGTCTGCGTTATACAAAACAGCAGCTTAATTTCTGGAGGGATCTTTCATGGCATACGACAATCGGCAATGCAAGAGACTGGTTATCAATCCACAATTTATCAAAAGAAGTAAGCGAAGGTATATCTGCATTTAATCAGAAAAGGAAAATCAATTACAAAAAAGTAAGAAGTTCAAAGAATAAGAACTGAATCGGTTTTAAAATCCCAAAATACCGAAAACAATATTCTAAGAATTGTACAGAACTTTTACATTATATCCGAAAGCTTCTTCAAATAGCCCTTTCCTTACATTGACACCCCAGATTTCGAGAGAAGGGTCTGCTTTGCATGAAGTTATCATGATTTCAAAAACATTGTCTTTAATATTGATTTCTACAGATTCCACAATTGACTTATGACTTCTGTCCAGTGCATCTGCTATTCTGAGGATTCCCGATAATTTTACTACAGATTCCCTGTTCTGCGGGTCAAGTTTGCTGAAGTTTTCATGCTTCAGCTTCGGGTGTGATTTTCTGTGATAACGTGCAACATTTGCAATTATCTCGATTTCCCTGTCATTGAAACCGAGCATTTCTGAATGCCTGATAAGATAATATGAATGTTTGTGATGATCAGTATGAGAAATATAATAACCGATATCGTGCAAAAGTGAAGCTGCTTCAAGATAGATCCTTTCGTCATCACTCATACCGGATTTAATCTTGACAAAATCGAAAATTTTATCCGCCAGTTTCATAACGTGAAATGCATGTTCCCTGTCAAAATTCGTGAGTTCGCCTAAATGAATCGTGCTGTTGTATCTTACATTCTTTAGATGGCTTGAATCATAATCATAGCTGTTTTGCTGAATATAATTCATAATTATGCCTTCACGAAGCGCATATCCTGAAAGAGTCATACTTTCGATATTCAGTTCCGAGAATATCTGTTCGGTAATAACAGCTCCTGCAGTAATAATATCGGCTCGCTTCGGATCAAGTCCCTGAATTGCAGTTCTTTCCTGTTTTGTTTCAGCTTTATAAATCCTGTTTACGGCATTCTGTAATGACTTCTTCTTTATTTCAAAACCGTTAAGCTTAATTTCAAAATCTTCCGATACTGTATTTTCTGAGCAGATTATTGATCCTATGGTTGCAATTGTTCCGGATGAACCGATTACCATTTCATACTTTTCATTTTCTAGAAGTCTGACTACCTGATTTATTGCTCCTTTGACAAACTGTCTTGCATTCTTAAGATTGGTTTTGTCTATTTTGTTATCGAGAGAAAATTTATGCGTAAGTCTTACAGCGCCGATTTTTATGCTGCTTGCGGAAATAACTTCGCTTTTTTCGCCTATCAGAAATTCAGTGCTTCCGCCGCCGATGTCTATCAGTAAAATTCTTTTGTTATAAATATCAAGCGACTGAAGCACCCCGAGATAAATCAGACGCGCTTCTTCATAACCCGATACAATGTTAATTTCAATTCCGGTTTCATTAAGAACCCTTGTAAGAAAAACTTCTTTATTAAGGGCTTCCCGGGTAGCGCTTGTTGCAACTGCTTCAATCTTGGCATTATATGAATCGCAAATCAGCCTGAATCTCTTTAATGTCTCGATTCCTCTTTCCATTGACTCGGGTGAAATATACTTCATGTCATTCGAACTTGAACCGAGACGCACGACTTCCTTTGCTCTAGTAATCAGAGTAAATCTTTTCTTTTCATCTATCTTGGCAATTACAAGATGAAATGAATTTGTTCCGATGTCTATAGCCGCTAAAATATTGTTCATTGTTTATTCTTAAAAGTGTATCAATATGAGCATCAGTTTTCTAAAATTTTTTTCTGTCACTTTTTACAAAATCATTTATAATCTTTGCCGATGCATTAAAGACATCACCGACTTTGATATCGTCAATGTTTCCGCTGCCGGACTGAATGTAAACCTTGTTGCGTCCGAGCGGCGCCCATTCATATCCGTGTGTCGGTCCGAAAAGCGAAACTACGTTTGCATCCACTCCGCCGGCAACATGCATTGTTCCTGTGTCATTTGTAATGTAAAGATCCGTTTGTTTTATAACAGCGCCGACTTTTCTGATCGGAGTATTATCCAGAACCCTGCATTCAATATTAAATCCGGAAAGTTTCTTCCGTACAGTATCGGTTATTTCAGCGTCGATTTTTCCCGAAGTCATTAATAGACTGCAGTTGTATTTTTCATGAAATAATTTCATGAGTGAAACAAAGTTGTCAATGCTCCATCTGTTGGGAATCTTTCCGGCGCCGGGATGAAATGCCAGTATAAGCTTGTCTTCATCCGGAAAATTGGCAGCAGTATATTCACGCGCAAATGTTTTTTCCTCTTCGCTCAGATGTATCATTACAGATTTTTTTTCTTCATCTGTAAGCGAACATCCTATCTGCATTCCCACTTCCAGATTCCTGTCCGTCTGATGAAGTTTTCTCTCATTCCATTTGAAATCGGATTTTACATTTAAAAGGTAGCTTACTGAATTTATTTTGTCGTCAATTGAATTTACGCCGGCTCTGATTTTTGCTCCGGAAAAATAATTTATAATGTGTGAAGTACGGGATATTGAAACTGTAGATGGTACAATCCCGATCTGGTAAGAATGATTTCTCAGTTCTCTGTAAAAATCCAGCAGGTCTTTTGCCGTGGATTTCTGATAAGTGATAACCTTGTCAATGTAGGGATTAATGTCACTGAACAGGATTTCATAATTAATCGGTGAAGCTACGAGTGTAATATGTGCTCCGGGATATTTTTTCCTGACAGCCGCAAAAAGCGGCACAGAGCAAAGCATATCCCCAAGCTGATTATGCTGTCTGACTATCAATATGTTTTTAACCCTGCCGGATTCAAGGAATTCCGGATCTGCGGTTTCATTATTTCCTGTCAGTCTGAATATTTGCCTGAGCATCAGCCGGGATTATTTTAAGTCTTCGTATTTTGCCTCTTCGATTTCCCCGGCATTTTTTTTAAATCCGCTGTCTGTATCTTTGCCGGGTTTGCTTTTTACATTACCGGAAGAAGCGTTCATAAGTATTCTTTTTGCAATACTCTTTATTACAGTTAAGAGTATCAAAATTAAAATAAATATAAGCAGCAGTCTCAGCATAATCTCAGTTACTTTGCAATTTTGGAAGAAACGGGATTGTAATATTCAATGGCCGAATGATCGGGCTTCATTATTTCGGTTATCAGATTATCAAAATCTTTTTCATTGTTAACGAAATCAATTTCAGCCGAATTGACAATCAGAACTTTTGTAGCCTTGTAGCGGAAGAAAAAATAATTGTAACCTTCATTTAAATCGCGGATATATTCTTCCTTTATTTCCTTTTCAATGTCCCTGTCCCTGTGCCTTATATTATTCATGAGCCTTTCTACAGTTGACTGAAGATAAATAATTAAATCCGGAACCACTATTGTCTTTTCGATAAGCGATACAATTTTTTCATACAGTTTCAGTTCGTCATCCTGAAGGTTCAGATATGCAAATATTTTGTCTTTTTCAAAAATATAATCAGCAACATAATACTCATGAAACAGATCAATCTGCTTAATTTCCTGAAGCTGTTTATATCTGCTCATTAAAAAATACATCTGAGTATGGAATGCATAGCTTACGGGATCATGATAAAATTTTTCAAGAAAAGGATTATCCTCGAAGTTTTCGAGAATTAGCTTTGCGTTTAGTCTTTCGGAAAGTTTTCTTGCAAGCGTGGTTTTACCGACTCCAATGACACCTTCAATCGCTATGTATTTTATTTTTTTGTCTTCCAAACAGTATTATGCTTTGCTTTTCTGATATTTAATTACTTTTAAGTTATCTTTTGTTTCCGAAAGAAGTTCTGAAACTGTTTTATTAAAAACAGGATGAATATAATCCGGCGAAATCTCTGCAAGCGGGATAAGTACAAAATTTCTGTTTTCAATCTGCAGATGCGGAACATTCATTCTATCAGTGCTGATAATTTCATTCCCGTAAAAAAGCAGATCAATGTCAATCTCCCTTTCGTTCCATTTGCCGCTGTTAACCCTGCCTGTTCTGAGTTCAATAGCCTTAATTTCAATGAGAAGATTTTCTGCGCTCAGTCCGGTACTGATTTTCAGAACACAATTCAGAAAATCATCCTGATCGGTATTTCCCCACGGTTCGGTTTCATAAACGGAAGAAGTCTGCATTATTTCTGTAGAAGGTATATTTCCAATTTCCCTGATTGAATTTTCAATAAATGAAATTCTTTCTCCGATATTCGAACCGATTCCCAGAAAAGCTTCAGGCATAATTTATTTTCTGATGATTTTATTTATTACTTCGACCGAATCTATAATTCCCAGAGGGGCTTTCGGCTTTCTTATCCTTACTTCGACGGAAATCACACCGGGAAAATTTTCAAGTATTCCGTTGCAAACTTTTAAATTAAGAGTCTCAATAAGATTAAACTTATTTTCCCTGAAATACTTTTCGGTTAAGTTATAAACTTCAAGATAGTTTACGGTTTTTTTCAGATCATCCGAATAACCCAGAGAATCAAGCTCACAGTCCATTATAATATCAACTTCAAATTCATTACCGTATTTCTTCTCATAATCAAGCACTCCGTGATATGAGTAGAATTTCGCATTGTTGATTTTTATCTGTGTCAAAGGAATCTCATTTGCTTTTTGTTTTTGTCCGGGATTTTGTGACGGTTCCGGATTTTACAGAAGCGGATTTAATTCCGGAGGATATCTTCTTCGATACGGATTTTTTCCCCAATACTCTTTTAACTGTTATACCCATATCTGCAGGTGAATCAACTATAGTGATTCCGCATTCTCTCATAACTTTAATCTTTTCATCGGCTGTTCCTTTTCCGCCAGAGATAATTGCTCCCGCATGACCCATTCTTCTGCCCGGAGGAGCTGTCCTTCCGGCGATAAATCCCACCACCGGCTTTTTAACATGCTTTTTGATAAAATAAGCAGCTTCTTCTTCTGCGCTTCCGCCGATTTCACCGATCATCATTATTGCATCGGTATCCTTATCTTCATTGAACAATTTTACTGCATCTATGAATCTTGTGCCGATAACCGGATCTCCGCCGATACCTATACATGTAGACTGACCAAGTCCTTCATTTGTAAGCTGCCAGACTGCTTCATAAGTCAGAGTGCCGCTTCTTGAAATTACTCCGACCCTGCCTTTCTTATGAATGAATCCGGGCATAATTCCGATTTTGCATTCACCGGGAGTTATAATTCCGGGACAGTTAGGTCCGATAAATCTTACATTATGTGTGCCGGTATTTTTATTTTTTACAAATTCGTAAACTCTGATCATATCTTCAGTGGAAATTCCTTCCGTTATGCAAACTATCACTTTTATTTCTGCATCAGCAGCTTCCATTATTGCATCTGCCGCGAATGCAGCAGGTACAAAAATCACGGAAGCATCTGCTCCCGTTGACTTTACCGCATCCTTAACCGAATTGAATATCGGAACCTTCTCCTGAAACATCGCTCCGCCTTTTCCCGGAGTTACTCCTCCGACTATGTTTGTACCGTATTCCAGCATCTGTCCCGTATGAAATGATCCTTCTGAACCGGTAATTCCCTGTACAACAACTTTCGTTTTCCTGTTAACTAAAATGCTCATTAATTGTATTTGTTATTTTATTTTTTAATTACTGAATTGCCCTTTATTTTCCATTTGCCTTTGCTGTCTGCAATCATGTTGTATTTCACAGTCATGTCAAGCTCTTCATTTCCGCCGTCCTTTTTGTCAATTTTTTTTATTCTGACTTCAACAACTGCTTCACCGTCTTTCTGCGATACAACTTTCGGCTCTTCAAGCACGATTATTTTACTTGTATTCTTGTAATTTGATTTGAATCTGTTGATATTTCCGTTTTCCCAGAGTTCACTTGCTTTCTTCATGTTTAATTCGAAATTACCGCCTTCCTTTATTCCTCTCTGAAGAAATTCAATGTAATCCGAAACCGCGGTTTTCGGATTATCAAGCCTTTTGTTTAATTCTTTTTCCTTCTGAACTAATTTCGTTTTATCGGTTTTATTTCCGGAAACAGATTTGGAAGTATCATTCAACACTGAAGCAGAATCGGTTTCAGAAGCAACAGATAAAGAATCTGTAAAACCCTCTTTTAATCTTTTAAGTCTTTCGAATTCTTCTTTTGCCAGCCGTTCCTTTTCCTTGTCGGATGAAGATTCCTGCTGCGGCGGTATGAAGGTTTGCGGTTCTTCCTTTTTTCCGCATGACTGTAAAAACAATAAAAGCAGAACAGCGGTAATAAAAAATCTTAACTTAAATTTTACAGTCATTGATTTATTTTTAATCAAAATAGATTTTTAGAGTTTCATATTCAATTTACAAAATTTTATTAAGGATAAGGTGAAATTTTTAATGAGATTTTTTTTAAAAATTTTTTCTTCGAAGCATGAAACACCGGATTTAAAATTTATTTATTGACAATGGAATATATTATAAATAAATTATTAAAAATCTAATTCAAATCTATTTTATTAACTTAAATTAATCAAAAATGAAAAAAATTATTCTCTTTTTTCTATTATTGACAATGATTATTGGCAATAATACTTATTCTCAGGACAGTTTCAGAGATATAAATCCCGCTACACTTTTATCCAGAGATCCTGGTCCTAATATGCCCACCAATGATGCAATCTTTGACATTCTGAAAAATTACAATGTTGATTCGCTGATTACTTCAGCTGCAGGTTATGGAGTTGTCTGGACAGGTAATTATTATTTGATAAGCATTTTTAATTTAAACGCTTTTTATAAAATAAGCAAAGACTGGACACTTATTGCCGGTCCTATTGCAATCGCCGGCTCTACTTTGCCTGCTTCACAGGGATTCAGAGACATGGAATTTGCAAAAGGTTATTTATGGGGAGTAGCTGCAGCTGCAACTTCTAACAGAATTTACAAAGTTGACACAGCAACTTTCACACAAGTCGGAGTAATTACACTTCCGGCTATTACTCCGAGATGTCTCGCTTGGGATCCTGTACGAAACGGATTCTGGACAAGCACAAGCAGTTTTGCAGGTAATCTGCAGTGCTATGATACAAACGGTGTTATTATAACCGGTGCAACTATTCCAACTGTAGTTGGTGGTTTCTACGGAATTGCTTATGACGGTGTAACTGCCGGCGGTCCGTATTTATGGCTGGCAAAGGATCCCGTACCGACCGGAACTAATATTACCGGTTTGCTCAGATTTAATATCAGCGCTGCTCCTGTAAGAGGTGATTCGGCAGTAGTTACAATTCCGTTAACTTCCGGAGCACCTCTTGCTTCAGGCGGTCTTGATTTCAGAACAAATCTTGTTACAGGAAAATCTACCTTAATCGGAGTCGTTCAGGGTACACCCGACAGATGCGTTGTTTATGAAGTAGGAAATGTTACTCCTCCTTCCAGCGGAAATACACTCGTGCTTGTTCATGACACTACTGTCACAAGTACAACACAGAGAAAATCAGACAGAGACACACTTAACGTTTATCTGCCGAGATATGTAGGAAACTATACAATAAAAGGATTTGATACTAATACCGTACTTCCTGATCTTACAAATTACAACACAATTATACTTCAGGAAACAAGTTTTGATGCAGCTGCCGTAAGGTATCTTGGAGCAGGCGCGAGAACTCAGATAAAAGCCTGGTTAAATTCCGGAACATCGTCCAGCAAGAAATCTCTGATAAGTATCGGAGCGGATCAGGCATATAATTACAACAGAACCGGAAGCGGAGCAATTGATCTTGAATTTTCACAGACATTCGGAAAGTACGTTTACAGAGTTGATAACGGAATGTCAACAGCTCCTGTTACCGAAGGTGTTACTATTGACGTGGGAAATCAGAGACCTATGTCCGCCACGCCTCCGGGAGGAAGTTACTGGCCGGACGGTTGCAGTAAATTTGACGGATCAGCTGTTGCATTGTACAGATATATGAACCATACTGTTAATGATACACTAGCCGCAATCGGAAATGTCGGTGCAGGATATGTGGTAGCAACTGTATTCCAGGATCCGAGATATTACACTGGCGGATTCGGAGCAGTATTCAAAGCAGTTATTGACTGGACAATAGCAAACGGCGGATTAATAACAGGAAACAGCAATAACATTTCCATAAACAATCCGGATGCATTCTCATTATCACAAAATTATCCTAATCCTTTTAATCCGTCCACAAAAATTAACTTCTCAATTCCTAAATCAGGAATGGTTACACTGAAAGTTTATGATGTGCTCGGAAAAGAAGTTGCTTCACTCGTAAATGATGTCAGAAATGCCGGAAACTATGAAGTCAGTTTCAATGCTTCAGGTTTATCAAGCGGTGCATATTTCTACAGATTACAGTCAGGTAGTTTTGTCGATACAAAGAAAATGTTCCTTCTTAAATAAGCAGGAAGTTTACAAATAAAATGATAATAAAGACCTGTGTTTGGAGAAAGCACAGGTCTTTTTCTTTACTGATTCGAATCTTGAAATTTAAAGTATAATGTAATATCTTTACATGAAAGAAGTAAACACAAATTAAACACAAATCATAACTAACATTTCAATTAATTTGGCTTTTATAAATCCGGATTAATTATTTAGAACTTTTATTAATTAAAAACGAAAGGCACTAAAATGACTTCCAAAATTACCATATTCTTTATTGCCGGAATAGTTGCAATAGGAATGTTCTTCGGATTTTCAAATAATGATCCGATTCAGAAAGATCTGTCACAAAGAAGTTCGGGAATTAATAACCCTGAAATTGTATACGGACCAGCACTTGATGATCCTCTCAGCGTTTTAAATGAATCTTTTGAAGGAACAACTTTTCCTCCTGCTGGATGGCTTAAACTCAGTCCGGACGGCGGTACCGGATGGAACAGACAAACAAGCGGTACAACACCTATTCCCGGTTTTGTCGGCGGTGTAATTACAACACCTCCCGGCGGCGGTAATGCATGCGCTTTTGAATCATGGAATACAGGCGGAGCTTCCGCTAATGATCAGTGGCTTATTACACCGCAACTGACAAATATGCAATCAGCTGATTCACTGAAATTCTGGCTCAGATACTGGCCGAATTCATACAGAGACAGTATTGAAGTAAGAATTTCTACAACCACTCCGACTGCAGCTGCAATGACAACTCTTGTCTGGAGAAAAAGTTTTTTACTGAATTCACCTGATACAAACTGGACTCAATACGGTTTCAGAATCGGATCACTGGTACCAGCTGGATCAAATATTTATATAGGTTTCAGAGAAGTTGTGCCGGATAACTTAAATGACGGTGCTACATTTTCTCTGGATTTAGTTTCCGTGACTGCCGGAGTATCTCCTCCAACCTGTAATTACAGCTGGTCAGCTCAGACTTCAGGAACAACTCAGACACTTTATTCCGTATCTGCAGTTTCTGATCAGGTCGGATGGGCGGCAGGAGCAGCAGCTACAGTTATAAGAACAACAAACGGCGGTACAACTTGGACCAGTGCTTCAGGTACTGGAATTTCAGGGGATGTTTATAATATTTATGCACTTAGTGCAACTGATGCTTTATGTACTACTTCACCTGCAGCTACTTTTATTTATAAAACAACAAACGGCGGCACAACATGGACTCAGGTTTATACTTTAGCAGGCGGATTCATTAATGCAATTCATATGGTTTCCGCAACCGAAGGTTATGCAGAAGGTGATCCTGTCGGCGGTAAATGGACAATTGTAAAAACTACAGACGGCGGAAATACCTGGGCAAGAATGGCTACTGAGCCTGCACAGGTTGGAACTGAAGCCGGTTGGAACAATGCATTATATATTATCGGCACTAACATCTGGTTTGGAACAAACGCTACAAAAGTTTACCATTCAACAGATATGGGTGTTACATGGACAAGCGGTGCTACAACAGGAACAGTTAATTCTTACGGTGTTCATTTCAATAACCCTACAACAGGTTTAGCAGGCGGACCTGCAATGGTCGTCACTACACACGGCGGAACATCATACTCTGCTGCAACTGCTCCCGGAACTACCGGTAATTTAAACGGAATTGAAGGTGCAGGAACTGACTGGTGGGCATTAAGAAGTGATGCTAATATTTACCGTTCAACAAACGGAGCTGCAAACTGGACAACTGCTTATACACAAGCAGGCGCAGTATTCCAGGATATAGACTTTGTTGACGTTGGCGGATGTCCGAAAGGCTGGGCAGTTGGAAATGCAGGAGCTGTAGCAAGAATGCAGACAATTACAGGAATCTCAAACTACAATAATGAAATTCCGGCATCTTTCAACCTTAAACAGAATTATCCGAATCCGTTCAATCCGACAACAAATATAAACTTCTCATTACCGAAATCAGGACTTGTAACTCTGAAAGTTTATGATATGGTCGGAAAAGAAGTAGCAACACTTGTAAATGAAGTTAAATCTGCAGGAAATTATATCGTAGGTTTCAATGCTTCAAATTTACCGAGTGGCGCTTATTTCTACAGAATCGAATCTGGTAATTTCACAGATACAAAAAAGATGTTGCTCATTAAGTAATCAAAAATATATTTAATTTTCAGAACCCTCTGCCGGATTCCTGCAGGGGGTTTTTTATTTGTATGTAAATTTTTTTCTGAAAACTGTAATTTTGAATAACTTTATAAATAATAAATTTTAAAATGTCAAAATTAACTTTACAAAATTTAATAGATCAGAATAAAATCAGCGGGCAGAAAGTTCTGGTCAGAGTGGATTTCAATGTTCCTCTGGATTCTGACAGAGTCATAACCGATGATAAAAGAATTCTTGAATCTCTGCCTACAATTAAATCCATAATATCCGAAGGCGGAATCTGTATTCTTATGAGTCATCTCGGCAGACCAAAAGGCGAGAAAAATCCGAAATATTCTCTGTCTGTTGTGGCGGAGTATCTTTCAAATGTACTTAATAAACCCGTGCTTTTTTCGGATGACTGCATCAGCGATGATACTGCGGAAGTAATAAATAATTTGAAACCGGGAGATGTCATCTTACTTGAAAATCTGAGATTCTATAAAGAAGAAGAAAAAAATGACGAGGAGTTTTCTAAAAAACTTGCATCATACGGCGATATATTTGTTAATGATGCATTCGGAACTGCACACAGAGCGCATGCATCTACAGAAGGTGTCACTCATTTTATCAAAACATGTGCTGCCGGTTTTCTGATTGAAAAAGAATTAAAATATCTTGCATCTGCAATATCAGATCCTAAAAGACCTTTATGTGCAATTCTCGGCGGCTCAAAAATTTCAGGAAAAATAGACGTCCTCGAAAATCTTCTTAATATCTCCGATACTATTCTTATCGGAGGCGGAATGATGTTTACCTTTTACAAAGCTCTCGGATACAATATCGGAAAATCTATTCTTGAAGAGGATAAAGTTGCTCTGGCAAAGGAAATTCTGCAAAAAGTCAAAACTTCAAAAGCAAAGTTTATGCTTCCCGATGATGTATTAATGGCGGATAAATTTGATAAGGATGCTCAGACAAAAGAAATGTCAGCTGACAGAATAACAGCGGATTTTAATGACTGGATCGGCGTGGATATCGGTCCTAAAACTATTCATAAATACAAGGAGGAAATTTCAAAATCAAAAACAGTTATATGGAACGGTCCTATGGGTGTTTTTGAAATTGATATTTTTTCGACAGGTACAATTGAAATTGCAAAATCACTCGCTGAAGTTACGGAAAAAGGAGCAGTTACAATTATCGGGGGAGGTGATTCGGCAAGCGCAATTGCCAAGGCAAATCTGGAGGATAAGGTCACTCATGTTTCAACCGGGGGAGGTGCTTCGCTTGAATTTCTTGAAGGGAAAAAACTTCCGGGTATTGAAGCACTGAATGATGTTTAAAACAATATGATGATTCAGACCTGCTTATTGTAAAAATATCTGCGGGTCTGGATTTTATAATTCTCACTGCTTGTCTAAAATTGCTGCCATAAACTCACCTTCGCATACAAGCTCGCCTCCGATGAAATTTTTATAAGCCTTTCCTGCAATTTTACAGATCCCACGTTTAAATGAAAGCAGATACATTTCAAAAACAAGCTGATCACCCGGAGTTACCGGCTTTCTGAATTTGACTTTTTCAATTGACGCAAAATATGCCATTTTGTTTTTCGGATCATCTATTGAGTTTAACACAAGTATAAATCCGCACTGAGCCATCGCTTCCACTATCAGCACTCCGGGCATTACTCTTTTGTTGGGAAAGTGTCCTTCAAAGAACGGCTCGTTGTATGTGACATTCTTTATACCTATAATCTTTTTCCCCATGTCAATATCAATGATTCTGTCAACAAGCAGAAAGGGATATCTGTGAGGCATTATTTCCAGTATTGCTTCAATGTCAAAGATGCAGTTTTCGGATTTCATTACCTGAAATTTCTTCTCAATCTTCTTCTGCAGGTAAAGTTTTCTCAGCATTTTTGTAAACTCAACATTGGATTTATGCCCGGGTCTGGCGGCAAGTATCTGACCTTTAACAGGTGCGCCGATAAGCGCAAGATCGCCTATCAGGTCAAGAAGCTTGTGTCTGGCAGGCTCATTTTTAAACCTGAGCTCCCTGTCATTAAGCGTTCCGCTTGAACCGAGAATTATACTCTCCTCAATTCCGAGTTTTACTTTCATATCGTTCAGTTCATTCTCATCCGCTTCCTTATCAACTATAACTATTGCATTGTTCAGATCTCCACCTTTTATAAGACCCTGATTTCTCAGATATTCAATCTCACTCAGAAAACAGAAAGTTCTCGAAGGTGCAAATTCCTTTTCGAATTCCTTATGAAGATTAAACAGTCCTGTATGCTGAACACCGAGCGCCGGATTATTATAGTCTATCATTACCGAAATTCTGAAATCATCTTTCAAAGGAAGAGCAACAATATCTACATTGTTCTCACCGTCATGATAATGTACCGTGTCTTCAATAACGAGATAATCTCTCATTGCTTCCTGCTCTATTATCTCAGCTTTCTTTAATGTTTCGACATAATCCTTTGCGCTTCCGTCCATTACTGGAGGTTCGTTTGAATCAAGCTCGACTATAATATTGTCAATTTCACTTCCCATAATGCTTGCAAGAACATGCTCTACTGTATGAACTTCATATCCGTCTTTTGCAATTGTTGTACCCCGTGAAATGTCAATTACGTGATCTATGTCTGCTGGAATTTCCGGTAAACCTTCAAGATCAGTTCTCCTGAAAATTATTCCTGTATCGGCCGGAGCTGTCTTAAATGTCATGTTGGATTTATTGCCTGTATGAAGCCCTACTCCTGACAAAGTTACTGAATTTTTTATCGTTCTCTGTTTTTCAAGCATTAATAAAAATTATTTAATTTGATAATTTTGATTCAAGGTCTTTTACTCTGGCTTCCAGCTTTTTAAGGTTTTTAATGCTGATGTCAGTTAATATGCTTTCTTTCATCGGCTTTGCCCTATAACCTGTATAGACTCCGGGCTTGTCAATTGATTTTGTGACTCCGACTGAAGCTCCGATTATTACTTCATCACAGATATTAATATGTCCTACCAATCCTGCCTGTCCACCGATCATGCATCTTTTGCCAATCTTTGTTGATCCCGAAATACCTGCCTGCGCTGCAATTACCGTATCTTCGCCGATTTCAACATTATGTGCAATCTGAATCTGATTATCAAGCTTGACACCTTTGCAGATTTTAGTCTCGCCTATTGTTGCTCTGTCAATGCAGCAGTTCGAACCTATCTCAACATTGTCCTCTATAACTGCAATTCCTGTCTGCGGTATCTTTTTATAATGACCGTCCTCCTGTTTTGCGAAACCGAATCCGTCCGATCCGATTACAGTACCGGAATGAATTATTACATTGTTTCCGATTTTACATCCTTTGTATATGGTCACGTTTGAATAGACAATACAATTATCTCCGATAGTTACATCATTATACAAAGTACAATTGTGAAATATTTTACTATTATTTCCAATCCTGCAGTTTTTTCCGATATAAACAAAATTTCCTACATACACACTTTCCGGAATTACGGTTTCCGATTCAATAAATGCAAATTCCGAAACTCCGCTCTTGTCTTCACCATTTTCCTTTTCAAATATCTCGAGTAGCTTCAGAAATGATATATAAGGATCATCTACCCTGATTACCGTTATGTCATCACGCTTCTTTTTTATTTCGAAGTCATTTGAAACAATTACAGCTCCGGCTTTAGTTGAATTAAAATACTTGCTGTACAGCGGATTCGAAATAAATGTAATTTCATCTCCGGAAGCTGTTTCGATCTTTCCTACACCGGAAATTTCGGCTCTTCCGGAACCTTCTGTTGTACCGTTTAGTATCTCGGCAATTTTTTTTACATTCATCATTTACCCGTTATTTCATTAATAACTTTGGTTGTTAAGTCATAGTTTTCATTTACATAAAGCAGCATAGTATCACTGTTCCTGTCGAATACATAATCAAAACTCCCGTCTTTTGCCACTGTCTCTATCGCTTTGAAAATCCTGTCCTGAACAGGTTTCATAAACTCTTTCTGTTTCTGAAAATATTCACCGTTTTCACCGAACTTCTGTACTTTAAAGTTTGTAACTTCCGTTTCAAGATCAGAAATCTGTTTTTCAGTCTGACTCTTTAGCTGATCCGTCAGTATAAGCTTCTTCTTTTCATAATCATCTTTTATATTCTTCAGACTGTCCTGAAGTGTCTTCAGATCAGACTGCCATTGTAATACCAGATTATCAAGCATAAGCTTGGCATCTCTTGATTCCTGCATGGATTCCATTATTTTTTTTGAATCTATATATCCGACTTTTGTCTGCGAATATAAATTTGCCGAACAAAGCAATAATGCCAGAAACAGAACATTTATAATTGCTGCAAACTTTAATCTATTCATTCTTTTCTGTTTTTTATAAATTAAAATGTCCGAATCACCGGAATTCAGGCAATTCCGCATTCATTGACTGTTGTTTTATTTCAGTTTGTCAAGGACTTTGAATGTAATATCATACTCCTTGTCTCCGTACAGTAATGTTCCGTCTGCCTTGTCAAAAACAAAATTCAGCTTCAGTGATTTTGCAACTTCTTCTATGGTCTTTGTAATCTTGTCTTTAACCGGCTTGAACAGTTCTGATTGTCTTGCAATCAGCACATTCTGTATATACTGCTTATACTGTGTTAAGCTTTCGTCAAGCGACTGAAGATCCTTCTGCATGTCTGTAATTTCACCCTGAAGGGATTTCAGTTCGTCATCTGATTTGATAATGCCGGATTCTACTTTCTTCTGTGCATCATCATAACTTGATTTAAATGCCTCTGCCTTGGTTTTTATTTCGTTCTCTTTTGTCTGTACGGTATCAAGATACAGTTTCTGAAGCCCCTCAAGTTCTGACTGAACTTTCTGAGCCTCCGGTAACTGCTTAAGTATTATTTCACTGTCTACAAATCCGATTTTTATCTGTGCTTCCGCATTGCCGAAACCCAATGAACTTACAATTGCAATTACGATAATCAGATACTTCAAATTACTTTTTTTCAAAAATGATCTCCTTGTGTTTTTTATTTTATTGTATAATAGTTTATTTATTTTTTTATTAAAATCCTCTTCCGAACTGAAAATGAAAAAGCCATTTCGGATCCTGTCCGTCAACTATTTTCCTGTCAAATCCGTATCCGAAATCAAATCCGACAAGTCCCACCGCCGGCAATATTAGTCTTGTGCCGAATCCGACGCTTCGTCTGAGGTCAAACGGATCTGTCTTGGTGATATCCGCCCAGATATTTCCCGCTTCGGCAAATATCAGTATAAAAATCGGCAGCGGGTCCTGTGACAATGAATATCTCAGCTCAAGCCCGTTTCTTAACACTACTCTTCCTCCGAGAGGATTTCCGTAAAGAGACGGTCCGACTGTTCTGTCTTCATATCCTCTTAATGGTATTGTGTTGTTTGTTAATCCGTTTCCTCCGAGATAAAATATTTCATTAGGCGGAACGTATTTGTCTTCTGCAAAACTGTTGATTGATCCGAACTGGAAATTAGTAAACAATACAAGCTTTCTGTTTATGCTCAAAGGTGCATATGCTTCTACAAGAAAAATGTTCTTTAAAAAACTTACCGATCCGGGCAGAAGCGGAGGTCCTGATAACTCGGAAGATAATGATACTCTCGTTCCCTGTGTGGGAAATACCGGTTCAAATACAGTTGATCTGGAAATTATCTGTCTAAGACTGAACTGACTTTTGACCCCTTCCTCATAAACATTGTTTCCGTTTAATGTATTTGTTCTCTGAAATTTTGCCGTCCAGTCTCCCCTGAAATAGTCATCCGGGAATTTAAATCTTGTGCCGATATTTGAAGTGACTCCCGTTTCTCTTATTAAAAGATTCGAATAATTCTGTCTTGTATCAAAAATGCTGAATCCGAGCTGTACCGGATTGTTAAAAAGCCACGGCTCCTGGAATCCTATTTCAAAAGTTCTGTAAGTACCGCCTTCCCCGAAAGACCAGTTGAATGTCATAATCTGACCGGCTCCGCCTGAAAACGGTTCCGTTATGTCAAAATTATTAAACGTCAGTCCCAGTGATCCCGTAATACCGAAGCTTCCGCTGTAACCTATAGATGCATTAAACTGATCCGATGATTTTTCTTCAACAAGATATTTTATGTTCACTATACTGTCATTAGCCAGAGAAATATCCTGATTTAATTTCTCGGGATTAAAATAATTCAATGCCGCAAGCTGCTGCATGCTTCTCTTTATATTGCTCTTGTTAAAATAATCTCCCGGATTTGTATAAACTTCCCTGCGCATTACTTTTTCCTGTGTCTTGTCGTTTCCTTCAAATCCGACAATTCCGAACTTGAACTGATTTGCTTCGTTTATCTTTATCAGAAGATCTACTTTATCGGCTCCGACGGTAGTTTCGCTTATATCTGCGCTGAATGCAAGGTAACCGTTGTCAAGGTATGCAGAACTGATGTCCGTTTCCGATTCGTTGCCGTAAATGTTTGCCTGAAGTTTTTTTGTATTATAAACGTCTCCTTTTCTCATGTCAATCCGAGCTCTCAGAAAATCATTGTCATAAAGTTTATTTCCTTCAAAGTTCACGCTGTTTACATAATATCTTATACCTTCCTCAACTTTAATAATTACATTTACGTCTTCTTTTGAACTTAATATATCAAGTGAATCTCCTGTGACAACTGCATCCTTAAATCCTTTTTCCCTGTAAAATTCCTCGATCAGTTTTTTGTCTTCCTGAAACTTTGCCTTGTCAAATGTTGCACCGTCCCAGACTTTCCACCATTGTTTTTCTGATGTCTCATCCATTACACCTTTGAGATCATCAGTTGAAATGAATTTATTTCCCTTAATTGTAATCTTCCTGACTGTTAATTTATTTCCTTCGTCAATCCTTACTCTGATACGGGCTTCATTGCCGGACGATAAAAGCTTGTCCACTGTTACTTTGGCAAGTCCGTAACCTTCATCTGCATAGTTAAGTTCTAAATTGTATTCTATATCCTTGAGCTTCTGATCCGAAACTACTTCACCAGGAACCAGATTTATTTTTTCCTTCAGATCATCAGTGGAGAATTCATCATTACCCGTAATTTCTACACTCTCAACTCTCGGAAGTTCTTCAACTTCTATTATCAGGTAAACATCATTGCCGAATTTCTTTTCAACATAAATTTTTACGTCTGAAAAGATTCCGATCTTCCACAGTCTGTCTATTGCATCCTTTGTCTGATCGGAAGGAAGTGATATTTCCATGCCCGGTCTGAGTCCGGAATAATTAATAATAGTATTCGCTTCATAGCTTTTGTTTCCAAGTGTGCTGATGCCTGCTATTTTGTATGTCGTAGGACCGTCTGCCTGTGAATATAAAATGCTTACTGAAAGTATCACAATTAGTACAGCATTTATTATAAATTTAAATCCCTTTTTTATCAAAATTTTATTTACCGGTTTTTTTGTTTAATTGCTCACTGACCAGCCCGAATCGTCTTTCTCTTTTCTGAAATTCTGAAATGGCTCTGTAAAACTGATTTCTTTTGAAATCAGGCCAGTAGCTGCTGTCGATATATATTTCACTGTATGCAATCTGCCACAGAAGGAAATTGCTGATTCTGAATTCACCGCCGGTTCTTATAAGCAGATCAGGATCAGGTATGTCCCTTGTAGAAAGATATTTTGAAAATGTCTTTTCATTTATACTGTCAGGATCAATATTAGATTCGTTCTGTTCTTTTACTATGTTTTTTACAGCATTCATTATATCCCATCTTCCGCTGTAACTTAAAGCAAGATTCAAAGTCATAAGTTTATTTTTTTTCGTAGATTCGATAGCGCTTGTAAGTTCTACGAGAACTTTTCCCGGCAGATTGTCAAGATTTCCTGTAGCTATTAGCTTGACATCATTCTGATTAAGCCTGTCAGTTTCATTCCTGATTGAACGGATCAGGAGTTTCATAAGCATCGTAACTTCATTTTTCGGTCTTTTCCAGTTTTCAGTCGAAAATGTATAAAGTGTAAGATATTTTATTCCGAGCTGTCCCGAAGCTTCTACTATGTCCCTTGCCGAATTCACACCTTCTTTATGACCGAAAACCCTGGACAGATTCTTTGATTTTGCCCATCTGCCGTTACCGTCCATAATAATGGCAATATGTTCGGGAATCTCACCGCTATTTTTTAATTCATCCTGCTTTATTTTATCTCTGGGATACGGCTCGATCAATTTCTTTTAGTGCTTTTAGATTTAAAAATTACTTTCAGGTTAAATAAGACCCAGTTTGTTTTTTACAATGCTGACCTTTTCATCTGCAAGTGTACCCGCTTTCCTGTTGCCTTCCGAAATTATATTATTCAGCCTTTCCTCATCTTTTCTTACTTCACGGAAAGTTTTCTGTAATTTATCAAGATTACCGGCAACTATTTCTCCTATATCTTTCTTAAACTGACCGTATCCGGCATTTTCATATTCCTTTTCAAGTTCCGGAATGCTTTTCTCTTTAAATTCAGATAAAATGACTAATAAATTGCTTATAGCCGGTTTATCTTTACCGTACCGGATTAAGTTATCGGAATCAGTCACAGCTCTTTTAAATTTCCTGATGATTTTTTCAGGCGTATCATCAAGTCCTATAAAACTGTCTTCTGTATCACTCTTGCTCATTTTTTTTGACGGGTCATTCAGACTCATTATCTTCGCAGTTTTATCCGATAAAGTCGCTTTTGGCAGTTTAAAGGTTTCTCCGTGTGTATTGTTAAATCTCTGTGCAATAATTCTGCAGAGTTCGACATGCTGAACCTGATCTACACCGACTGGAATTTCATCCGCATCGTAAAGAAGCACATCCCCGGCCATAAGCACAGGATAGTCATAAAGTCCGACAAACTGTCCTTCTTTTCCCGATTTTAAAGATTTATCCTTAAACTGAGTCATTTTCCCCAGTTCTCCCATAGTAACATAATTATTAAGTATCCAGCAGATTTCACTGTGTGCAGGAATCATTGACTGTATGAAAATTACGGATTTATTGGGATCAACTCCTACCGTAAGCAGCCAGGCTACCACATCAAGCGTGCGTTTTTTCAGCTGTTCGGGATCCTGTTTAACGGTAATAGCATGTAGATTTGCAATGAAAAAGAAATTTTCTGAATCTTTGTCTTTATTCTGACTCTCAGCCCACCTTTTCATAGCGCCGAGATAATTCCCCAATGTAAGGTCACCCGAAGGTTTTATTCCGGAAACAACTCTTTTCAAATATTATTCCTCAAAATCGTTTAAAAATAAATTATCAATATTTAATTTAAGAATAAACATATTCAAAAATGATTAACATTTTATATGAATAAATCTTATAAAAAATAAATTTTTAGAAATTTTCTATATAGGCTTTGGTCAGATTAAATGTTTCCTTTAAAGCATTCTGGTGGGTTCTTTCTACTCCGTGAGATGCCGATACTCCCGGTCCGATTAATCCGACTCTCAGATCATAACCTGCGAGAAGCGCAGCGCTTCCGTCCGAACCGTAATACGGATATATGTCTACCACATAATTTATTTTTTTCTTTTCGGCAAGTTTTCTCAGTTTGTTAGTAACTTTAAAATCATATGGTCCCGATGAGTCTTTTGCGCATATTGATACTGCATCTTCTTTTCCGGTGCATCCGTCTCCTATTACCGCCATGTCAAGCACAAGCAGTTCGATTGCAGAATCAGGTATACCCGTACAGGATCCGTGACCGACTTCCTCGTAATTTGAAAAATAAAATCCGGTTTTCTGATTATTCCTGCTTTTACAAAGGGCTTTTATCAGTTCAATCATTACAGCTGCGCATGCTTTATCGTCAAGGAATCTTGATTTTACAAAACCGCTTTTGGTATATTCAAATCGTGTATCATAAAAAATAAAATCGCCGGTGTTTATTCCGAGTTTTATTACATCTTTACTTGAATTTACAAGCTCGTCAAGCCTTACAGACATTGTATCAGGATTTCTTTCCGCAGTGCCGACTTTTCTGTTAACATGAGATGCAGGATTGTTCAGCAGAAACGCACCCCGGAATAACTTCCCGGCTGAGTTTCTGATTGTTACATATTCTCCTTCGAATGAATTCAGCGGATATGAACCAAGCTGGGTAATGCCCAGAGTTCCGTCATTTCTGACTTCCTTTACCATCGCACCCAGCGTGTCAATATGACCTGTAATTACGAGTTCAGGCTTTTCACAAAATGAAATAAGCAGCGAACCCTTGTTAGTTTTTCTTATAAATAATTTTTCTTCACTCTTAAATATATTCTCTATATGCTTTATTACATCGTCAGTAAATCCTGTAGGTGAATTTATTTTTAACAATTCTTCCAGTGTTTTTACAATTTCTTTCATTATTTTGTGCTGTCAGTTATAATTTTATAAATTTTTTCGCCATCTTTAGTCATTCCGTATTTTTCACGCGCTACCTGCTCCTGTCTGAATTCCGATGATTTAAGCTGTTCAATTTCATTCTGAAGTTCTTTTGTTTTCTTAATTTCAGCTTCGAGCATATTTTCAAGATCCTTTTTTTCAGATTCAATTCTTATTCTCTGAATCAATCCTTTGTTCCCGAAAACTGCCATAGAAATCAGTGTTATAAAAAAAACAATAACGAAAACCAGTCTCAGATTATATTTGATGAATCTGAAAATAATTTTTAAAAAACCGTCTCTGGATTCAGAATTGTTCATTACTCCTATTTTTGAAGTGAAAGTTCTGTAATTCTGTCAATAAGCTGCCTGAATGTCATTCCGTTTGCCGCGGCAGATTTTGGAACAAGCGAAGTATCTGTCATTCCGGGTAATGTATTCACTTCAAGACAATTCAATTCATTTTTATCATCCAGCATAAAATCAATTCTTGAATATACCGAACACCCGAGTAAATTATGGGCAGCTAAAGCATATTCCCGGGCTTTTTGCGTAACTTCTTCAGGAAGTACTGCCGGACAGATATACTCAGTCATTCCTTTCGTATATTTATGCTCATAATCGTAAAATCCGTCTTTAGGCTTTATTTCAATTACAGGATATGCTTCGCCTCCGATTACAGGAACGGTTATTTCACGGCCTTTTATATACTGCTCTATCAGAACTTTTTCTGAATACTCAAAAGCAAGTTTGACGGATTCATTTAACTGTATGTCTTCAACATCAGGCTGAACAATTGTAAGTCCTACTGTGCTTCCTTCGTCATTTGGCTTTACAACACAGGGATATCCGGTTGAATCTTTGATTAATCTGTCTGTTTCTGCAGGATCATTATAACCGGATTTCCTGAGAGAAATCCATTCAGGTGTTTTAATTCCTGCCGAACTTAATATTTTTTTCGAAATATCTTTATCCATGGCAAGTGCAGAAGCAAGAACTCCTGAACCTGTATATTTAATTCCCCTGAATTCAAGCAGAGACTGTATCTTTCCGTCTTCGCCGAATTTTCCGTGTAATCCCAGAAATACAAGATCCGTATTGTCAAACAAATCCGAGTTAATACACTCAAGGATATTTCTGCCTGAAGTTATATTAATTTCCTTTAATTCATTCAGTGACGGCGAATTCTTTGAAAGTTTATGACCGAAAATCTTCTCTTCCGGAACTAATTTATCCCCGTAAACGGGATCTATGACTTTAACATTATGTCCGGATTCTCTTAAAGCTTTTAAAATGCTTTTTCCGGAAGCAATGGAGACTTCCCGTTCTGCCGACGGACCGCCGGTTATTAATATTATATTCAATAAAATTCAGATAAATATTGCATAATATACCTATTTCAGATTAGTATTAAAATGTTATTTCTTATAAAAAATTGCGGCAGAATGCTCCTGAATACAGAAATAAACAGGACTTTCTAAACCCGCAGTTGTCCAAATTAATTTATCACCATAAGCGATTTTTTTTGCTAAGCTTATCTTTTGATCGCTCAAAAGAAAAGCTGTTATCTTTAATCTCCAATATTTAATACAACGTTTTGGACGGATGTATTCTCAAGCTGACATTATTTTATAAAAATGACTTTATAAAGAACAACTAAAAATTTATTTTAAAAAAAGAATATTCAAATTAAAGGATATTGGTTAAAGCAGATTTACATACGCATACAAAGTTTTCAGACGGAAATCTGAGTCCACAGCAGCTGATTGATTTATCGGTAAAGTCAGGCATTTCAATATTAAGCATCACAGATCATGATAATGTAAATGCACTTAATGAAGCTGTCCGTTACGGAAAAACAAAAGGTGTACAGATTATACCCGGAGTGGAGCTGAGCGCTGATATTGACGGGCAGGAAATTCATATTCTAGGATATTTTATAGATTATAAAAATGAAAAGCTGAATGATTTTCTGGTTTCCCTCAGAAAAAACAGGATACTCAGGAATGAAAAAATTGTAAGTAAACTGAATGATCTCGGGAGTAATATTAAATTTAATTCAATAATAGGGAAAGCAGGCACGGAAACTTCAATCGGACGGCCTCACATTGCCATGGAATTAAACGAAGAAGGATTTGTAAACTCTTATTTTGAGGCTTTTATGAAATATATAGGCGACGGGAAGCCTGCATATATAAAAAAACCTAATCCGTCCGTAAAAGAAGTGCTGAAGATTATTTCCGAAACAGGCGGTCTTTCGTTTATTGCGCATCCGGGAAAGTTTGTAAGAGATGAACTGCTGCTTGAACTTATCAGACAAGGGCTTGACGGAATTGAAACTATTCATCCTTCTCATTCCAAGGACGATATTAAGTATTTTACATCCATAGCTTCAGAAAATTTTCTGCTTACAAGCGGAGGATCTGATTTTCACGGAGGTATTAAGAATGACCAGAAAAACTTCGGGAATTACTATGTATCTTTAAACGAAGTAATAAATATGAAAAGAAGACTGTTCACATAATCATTTTAAAGTAAAAAATGGCGAATATAATAACGGGCGATTTAAAGAGTGAAGATTTAAGAATATGTATTATTTCAAGCAGGTTTAACGAACCTGTAACTGAAAATCTTGTTCAGGGTGCTTTGACCGCTATGAAGAATAACGGCATTGATGAAAAGAATATTGATATTGTTTATGTGCCGGGTGCATTTGAAATTCCGGCAGTTTACAAAACACTTTGCAGGCAGAATACAGACAGAAAAAAGTATGACGGGTTTATAACCGTCGGATGCGTTATCAAAGGTGAAACAGCTCATTTTGAATATATCAGTGAAAGTGTTACCGACAGTATAAATAAAATTTCTTATGATTATGAAATTCCTTCTGCATTTTGCGTACTGACCTGTTATACTCCGCTTCAGGCACATCAGAGAAGCATCATTCCTCCTGATGCAGTTAACAATAAAGGATTCGAATCAGCCTTAACTTTACTTGAGATGATAAATCTTCTGAAAAAGCTATAAATTATTTCCCGACACAGAATTGACAATCAGTAAATTTACCGGTTACAATGAATGCATTTCATACCTTTTCGGACTCGAAAGGGCGGGAATCAAATATAATTTAAGAAACATAAGATTGCTCCTGAAGCACATCGGGAATCCTGAAAGGAATTTCAAATCTGTTCATATTGCAGGAACAAACGGAAAAGGTTCGGTATCATCCATTCTCAATTCCGTATTAACCGAAAGAGGTTTCAGTACCGGCTTATACACTTCTCCTCATATTCTGCATTTCAGGGAAAGAATTCTTGTAAAAGGTAAATTCATTTCAAAAAAATTCATAATTGATTTTGTAAACAGGATTTATAAAGAAACTGAAAGAATCCGGCCGAGTTTTTTTGAAGTAACCACGGCGATGGCATTTGATTATTTCAGTTTCAGAAAAGTGGATTATGCCGTAGTAGAAACAGGTCTCGGCGGGAGGCTTGACGCGACAAATGTGCTTGTACCTCTATTGTCTGTAATAACGAGTATCAGTATTGATCATACAGATTTTCTCGGAAAAAGCATCAGGAAAATTTCCGAAGAAAAAGCCGGTATAATAAAAGAAAGCATTCCTGTCATTTCCGGAAATGTGCCGGAAGTGTCGGAAAAGATTTTTAAGAAAGTTTCGAAACTGAAAAAATCTGAACTTACATTTTCAACCAGTAAATATAAAGTTAAGATAACAAAGCACGGAGAAAATAATTTTTTTTTCAATGTAAGGGGGAAATACAGAAAGTACGATAATTTTATTTTTCCGTTTAACGGAGATTACCAGAGATACAATATCAAAACGGCAATCGCAGCTATAGATATTTTTGAGAAAAGCGAAAAAGTATCATTCCAGAAAAAACATATTTACGACGGGTTTAAAAATATAAGGAAAAACTCAAATTTTTACGGAAGATTTGAACTGATTTCAAAAAACCCAAAAGTAATTATAGATATTTCGCATAATCTTCAGGGTATAGAAAACATAGGCGATAATCTGAAACATATTGCTTATGAAAATCTGATTATTATTTTCGGAATGATGAACGACAAGCAGTACAGGGAAAGTATCAGGGAACTGTTCAGTTTAAAAACCAAAAAGATAATTTTTACAAAGCCTGAATACAAAAGATCAGCTGAGCCTGAGGATCTTCTGAATTCTGTAAAACATGCCGATTCCGGTTTTGAGATTAAATCAAATGTAAAAGAAGCTTATGAATATGCAAAATCAGAGGCGGGTAAAAAGGATTTAATATTGATCACAGGTTCATTTTTCCTTGTAAGTGATTTCCTGAAAATACGTTCGGTAAAGTACAGTAAAAAAAAGTTACGCAAGTAATTCTTAATCAATATATTAAGTTGATATAAAATTTTATATTTATAAATGAAAGCAAAGGACATAAAAACAGCAGGTGTAGCAGGTTCCGGAACAATGGGAAGGGGAATTGCAATTTCAACTTCTCTGAAAGGATATGATACAATAATCTACGATATCAGTGACGGAATACTTGAATCTGCGGAAAAAGCAATAAATACCGAACTTACAAAATCAGCACAGAAAAACAAAATTACGGAATCTGAAAAAACTGAAGCCCTCAGCAGGATAAAATTTTCAACTGATCCCGGAAGTTTTTCTGCATGTCAGATTGTCATAGAAGCTGCTCCGGAAGAAATTAATATCAAGAAGGATTTATTCACTAGACTCGATGAAGTCTGTAATGAAGAAACTATTCTTGCTTCAAACACATCGTCTTTGTCAATAACATTACTTTCGTCTTTTATAAACAAAAACAGAGGCAGGGTTCTCGGGATGCATTTTTTTAATCCTGCTAATATCATGAAGCTTGTGGAAATTGTAAAAGGTGATTTTACATCCGGAGAATATATTGATACAGCCGGAGAATTCGCAAAATTAATCGGAAAGGTTCCTGTAACTGCAAAAGATACTCCTGCATTTATTGTAAACAGAATCGCCAGACCGTTTTACGGTGAAGCGCTGAAGATGCTTGCAGAAGGAACTTCGGATTTTGAATCCACAGACAGAATCATGAAGCAATGCGGAGGTTTTGCAATGGGACCTTTTGAACTGATGGATTTAATCGGAATTGACATAAACTTCTCCGTAACTAAATCCGTGTACGAAGCATTCTTTTATGATCCGAAATACAGACCAAGTTTTATACAGAAAAAGATGGTTGATTCAGGTACAACAGGAAGAAAAGCCGGTAAAGGATTTTATAATTATGAAGCAAATAAAAAATAATATTCCGCTTTCAGACGAAACAGATTTTTCAGAAGATGAATTCAGGCTGATACTCAATGCACGTTCACAAAGGATAACTGTCACTAGAATAGACGTTTTGTCAATACTCAAAGCTAATCATAATCCGTTGACTATTTCGGAGATACATGAAAATCTGAAAAACAGAAAAACGGATCTAGCAACAGTTTACAGGATCATAAAACTTTTTACCGAACTCGGAATTGTAAATGAAATTGATTTCAAGGATGAGTTTAAAAGATACGAGCTTGTGTATGACAGGCACCATCATCATCATATTGTATGCAGAAAATGCAAGAAAGTTGAAAATGTCGAAACATGTATCCTGGAAGATCTTGAAAAGCTTCTGGGCAAAAAGGGTTATACTGAGATAACGCATTCGCTGGAATTTTTCGGTGTGTGCAGCGAGTGCAGGCATTGATTTGCAGAATATCGTTTGAATGGCTTTCTGCACGTGAATTATAATTGTATGCAAAAATATTTATCAATCAAAAATAATTAAATTGATTAAAGCAATAATTTTCGACCTCGATAATACGCTTGTGGATTTTATGCTTCTGAAAAGAGCTGCTGTGGATGCGGCAATTTATGCAATGAAAGATTCGGGGCTGACTATTTCCTATGATTCCGCCAAAGAAAGAATTAATAAAATTTATGAAGCGGAAGGAATTGAATATCAGCAGGTATTCGATCACATGCTTAAGGAAGTATACGGCAAAGTCGATTATAAAATAATGTCAGCCGGCATTGTTGCTTACAGAAAAGCACGTGAAGCAGCGCTGAAGCCTTATCCCGGTGTATTGCCGGTGTTAATTGAACTGATAAAAATGGGTTTGAAGCTTGCCGTCGTTTCAGATGCCCCTTCAAAGGAAGCCTGGCTCAGATTATCTTATATCAACTTTCAGCATTTTTTCGATGTCGTAATTACTTATGATGAAACACGGGAAAGAAAGCCTTCTCCGGTTCCGTTTAATATGGCGCTGAAAGAACTTAACCTCAGAGCTGATGAATGTCTGATGATCGGCGACTGGGCTGAACGTGATATGGTCGGCGCAAAGTCAGTCGGAATGAAAACTGTTTTTGCAAGATACGGTGATACCTTTAATACCGTGAATCCCGAATCGGATTATGATATTGATTCTGTAAACGAACTTATCGGCATTGTAAGAAAAGAAAATAATATTCTGTGAAATGATAATAGGCACGGGAATAGATATAATTGAGGTCAGGAGAATTAAAAAACTTATGGAAGATTACGGCGAGAGGTTTTTTCAGAGAATACTGACACAGAATGAAATAGATTACTGCAGGAAATTTTCCAAACCGGATTTGCATTTTGCCGGAAGGTTTGCAGCTAAGGAAGCATACTCAAAGTCAATCGGAACGGGTGTCGGCAGTGAATTCGGCTGGAAAGACATTGAAATTATCAATAATGAAAAAGGCAAACCTGAAATTTTTCATCTTAAGGAAAATGAATATTCAAAATTAAGTTTCGAATTAAGTATTTCGCATACAGAAGATTATGCCTGTGCTGTTGTCGTCTGTGAAAATGTCAATCCTCCCAGTCGCAAATAAATACGTTAGTCTCTCCTTTAACACTTCCGTTTCTGTTTGAGCAAAAAACAAGCTTCTTCCCGTCAGGCGAAAACATCGGAAATCCGTCGAACTCGCCAAAATATGTAATTCTTTCCATACCTGTACCGTCTGTGTTGATTTTATAAATATCAAAATTCCTTTTATCCGGGCTGTCAGCATTTGAACAAAACAAAATTCTCTTCCCGTCAGGAAAAAAGTAAGGAGCGAAGTTTGCCGCTGAATTATTTGTTACCTGAGTCTTGTTGCTACCGTCTGCATCCATAACCCAGATTTCAAGTTTGGATGGTCTTATAAGACCTTTTGCCAGAAGTTCTTTGTAAGTTTGCTTTTCGGCTTCATCAGTGAAGCTTGTCCTGCGGTAAACAATTTTAGTTCCGTCATACGAATAAAATGCTCCTCCGTCATAACCGAGCTCATCGGTTAACTGCTTAACATCGCTTCCGTCAAGATTCATCGAATAAATATCTATATCTCCGTTTCGCGTGGATGTAAAAACTATCCTGTCGCCGACCGGAGAGATTGTTGCTTCGGCATCATACCCTTTCTCTGTGGTAAGAGGTTTCAAATCACTTCCGTCTTCATTGCTGGTATAAATATCATATGTGTCGTACAATGCCCAGACATACCCGTTGGAAAAGTCAGGTTTCTCGGGACATTCCGGATTTGCCGCATGCGTTGAAGCATACAGAATTGTTTTGTTATCGGGAAAATAGTAAGCGCATGTAGTTCTTCCTTTACCAGTGCTTGCAAGCTTCTGTCCGGAGCCGTCAGTACTCATTGTGAAAATCTGATCGCATTCATAACCGTCTCTTGTTGTCTGAAATGTAAACTTGCTGCCGTCAAACGAAAAATAACATTCTGCATTTTCACCGCCGAATGTAAGCTGCCTGATATTCTTCAAATGCACTTCATCTTTCAGTGCGAGTGAATCATCAGCACGTAAATTTACTGATGATAAGCTGAAATCCGAAAAATAAAGTAACGCTGTAAATGCAGCCGTTAAAACAAAATAAAATTTACTGTTCAAATCTTTCAACGCTGAATACTCCTTCCTGACTGTTTATTTTTTCTATGATTTGATTTAATTGTTTTAAATTCTGAATGCTGAGTATCAATGTTCCTTCAAACATTGAGCTTCTTGTCTTTATGTCAACGCTTTTTATGTTGGAATTAAAATTCTTCGAAATAGTTTTGGTAATCTGATTTAATATGCCCGGCTTGTCTTCGCCGATGATTTTAATCCCGCCTGTAAATTCCTGACCTCCGGCTTCGTTCCAGTTTATCTGAACAATCCTCTCCGGTTCTCTCAGAAATAGATTCAGGATGTTCTTGCATGTCCTTCTGTGAATTCTGATTCCCTTTTCATAACTGATAAACCCGATCACCTCGTCTCCGGGTATCGGATTACAGCATTTTGCAAAATCATATTTTAAACCGTTTATATTTTGAGTCGATCCGTTTCCCAGTATTATCCCGTTTTTGGATGTTCTCGCTTCCTGAACATACTTGTCAAAATTATCAGAAATGCTTTCGGTTAATTTTGCATCCTCCGCAAACAAGTTTCTCTGCTCAAGCGACTGAAGCTTGTTTTTGTCTGTAAGGATATCTATTACTTCGCTTATCTTGCCTTCATCCTGAGAAATCACGTAATAAAACTGCCCTGTATCCTTGTATTTAAGCCTGTGAATAATCTTTGAAAAGTTTTCGTCGCTGAGATGAATTTTATGCTTCCGGATCTTCCTTTCCCAGATATCTTTTCCTGTCTGTATCAGTTTTCTGCGTTCCGTGTTAAAATACTTTCTGATATCCGATTTTGCCTTGTGTGTAACCACAAACTTCTCCCAGTCAAGCTTCGGCTTCTGATTTTTTGAAGTCAGAATTTCTATCTGATCTCCGCTTTTCAAAGGTGTATCAAGATTCACTATTTTTCCGTTTACTTTTGCCCCGATGCACTGAAGACCGATTTGCGTGTGAATTTCAAATGCGAAATCAACAGCAGTTGCTCCGGCGGGAAGTATCTTAAGCTCTCCTTTGGGAGTGAAACAGTAAATTTCATTCTGATAAAGATTCAGTTTAAAACTCTCTAGCACCTGTGAAGTTGTATCGTCTTTTGAAGACATTTCCATGGATTCGCGGATCCACTTCATCCAGTTTTCAAGATTTGTATCGTGAAGAGAATTATTTTCCTTGTACTTCCAGTGCGCGGCAATTCCTTTTTCCGCGATTTCATGCATCTCCTTTGTCCTGATCTGAACTTCAACCATTTTCCCTTCCTTGCTTACAAGTGTCGTATGTATGGACTGATAGTTATTCTGCTTCGGCAGGGAAATGTAATCTTTAAATCTCTCCGGAACGGGAAGATATATTTCCGAACATATTCCGTAAACCGAAAAGCAGTCATTCTTGTTTTTTGTGTCAAGTATGATTCTTACTGCGAATAAATCATATAGTTCGTCGAATGTTTTGTTCCGGCTGACAATTTTCTTATAAATGCTGTGAAGATGTTTGGCTCTTCCGCTTATTTCAAATTTATAACCTTCCTTCGTGAGCCGCTCTTTTATCGGTTCAATAAATCTTTTGATGAACTTTTCCCTCTCGCGTTTTTTTTCCTTAAGCTTCTTTGCTATCTCGTCGTAAGCTTTTCTGTCAAGAAATTTAAACGAAAGATCTTCAAGCTCCGTCTTAACCGATGACAAGCCGAATCTGTGCGCAAGCGGCGCATATATTTCGAGAGTTTCCTGAGCCAGTCTGATCTGTTTTGCAGTGGACAAAAATTCAAGGGTTCTTAAATTGTGCAGCCTGTCGGCGAATTTAATCAGTATTACCCTGATATCCGAAGTCATCGAAAGCAGCATTTTTTTGTATGATTCAACCTGCTTCATTTCATAATTTCCGAACATCCCTTCTATCTTCGTCGCGCCGTTTACAATCTCCGCAACTTCATCTCCGAATTCTGCTTTTATATCCTTCAGAGTAAACTTTGTGTCTTCGACTACGTCGTGCAGCAGCGCTGCGGCTATTGAGACAGCATCAAGAGGAATTTCCTTTGCAAGTATAAGCGCTACATCATAAGGATGAGTAATAAACGGTTCGCCGGAAGCGCGCTTGTCATTCTTGTGCGCTTCATATGCAAACCTGAATGCGTTTGTGATTAACTTGTCTGATGCAGGACTGACCGGAAGATTCCTGTGTGTATAATAAAGCAGCTCGTCGAGTTTCTTTTTGTAAAATGTACTGTACATATTTCCCTCATTTCAGAAATATTTTAAATTCATATTCTCTTTTGCGTCTGAATGCCTGCCCGCTGTAATAATCATGTTCCGAACATTCTGTCACCGGCATCACCGAGTCCGGGAACAATATAGCCTTTTTCATTAAGCTTTTCGTCAAGACTGCAGGTGATTATTTCTATTGACTTTTTTTCGCTTCTGTTGAATCTGTTGTTAATTGCATTTATTCCTTCCGGAGCGCAAAGCAGAGATGCAACGCTTATTTTTTTAATCCCCATATTCAGCAGATATTCAATTGTAAAATTCACGCTGCCTCCGGTTGCTATCATCGGATCTATGATAATTACATGCACATTTGCTTTGTCCTTAAGCTTTGGAAATCTGAAATAATATTTCACCGGCTTTAATGATTCTTCATCCCTGTAAATTCCGATATGACTCGTAACTGCTTCAGGATACAAATCAATGAATCCTCTCGTAAGTCCGAGACCTGCGCGGAGAATCGGAAGAATAATTATTCTGTCTTTGATTTTGCTCCCTTCAATTTTTTTGAAAGGAGTGTTTACAGTCTTACTCTCCAGCCCGGAAGATGCGTATGTTTCGGCTGCAAGTATATATGAAATTCTGTCAAGGGAATTCTTAAAATCAACCTGACCGGTGTTTTTATCACGCATAATTGACAGATTATGTTCAACTACAGGATGACTTATTATCTTAAGATTTTTCATTTTCATGAGTTGAAATTTTTGTTTGCAGCTATTGCCGTAAAAATTTAAGCCGGTAATCTGTTATTTAAGCAAATCAACTTTCAGCTCGGTAATTACATCCTGTGTGGTCTTTACCGACTGTCCGCCTGCGGAAATTTTCATTCCCATATCTATGCTTGTGCTTGTTTCTTTCTTGGTGACACAGCCGCGCGAAAGGTTAAATACAATGTTGCCTCTTCCGCCTGTTTTTACTTCTTCAACCTTATAACTTACCTGCTTTTCCTTTAATTCCTTTTCTATAAAATCAACCGACAGATCGGCATCTATAAAAAGCATTGTCTGATTATTTTCTTCTCTTACTTCCCGAAGTTTATAACTGAGAATATTTCTGACCGGGAAAATAAGAATCTGCGTCTCGTATGATCTTGTCCATGAAGAATCCTGATAGACTTCCTTTTCGGGGAACATCTGGAACTGCTGCTGAAGCACTGCTCTTATAGCATCTTTTCCGAATGAATCCTTAAGCGATTCTTTCTGTTCGGCTGTCAGTGTATCGCCGAGCGATTTAAACATATTTTCATAAACTTTCTCAAGTCCGTATGTTTCGGAAATTTCGCCGTTTGGCGATACTCTTGCAAAAAATTCTTCGTTCATTATCGAATTATACTGTATAAAATCAGGTTTTGAATAAACCGAATCTTTAATGTTTGAATTGTAAGAAATGCTCATTGTAGAATCCTTTGAGGAAACAGTTGAAACAATATTTATACTGTCAAATTTAATCTTGTAAGTTATTATTCCTGTAGAAGTAATGTCATTAACTTCTTCCGAATAATAATAATTAATATCCTGTGTCGATGACATTTCTTTGTCACCCGTCATGGGGCTTTTTTCTTTTGAAGTGGTTTTTGCATTCATTTTGTATTTGAAAACATCACCTTTTTTAGGCTTTAAAGTCAGAGATACCTTTGTTCCGGCAGCTTCTTTCTTTACCAGGTCTGAATTATCCGAACTCTTGTTTTCACCAGTTTTACCTTTTTCATCAGCTTTTTCATCCTTTTTATCACATGACTGAAATATTGCAGTCATTATTCCGAACATAAATATTAAAGCGGTTATGGATATTTTCTTAAACATTAATTTCCCTTCTGAATTATTTTTTGATTTATGCAAAATACGGTTTATTGCTTAGAGATTCAAAGCAATAGAACGGGCAAAATGAATTTCATTAACTGATTTATTGAATGTTTAATTTTTGAGATGTTATAATGATATAATTTACAAAAAACTGATATTTAGTCTGTTTTTAATGAATTGATAATATGTGAAGAAAAATTATTTGCAGATAAACTGTTTTTATAGTCAATGCTTAACTGTAATTCTGTAACATAACATCAATTGTTTAAAACGGTTTTATTACGGCTTCACGTAAATTCCTATATCAGGATTCTGAAACGGTACCGGAGTCCCGTACCAGTCCGTTTTCAATGTATCATTTACACTTTGTACACGTGAGTTATAGTTTATCCCTTTTCCTTCAGCCGGGGAACCGTCTTTAAACTGAAAACAGGTTAGCGTATCCAGAAAATACGGGTTTATTTTTTCTGATAGGTTTTGAGTTAATCTTTTCAGCAGAGGGTCGGAATTTATATATGTATAATTATCTTCTGACTTTTCAAGTCCTGTATTGTCAGCCCAGCTTTTTATAGAACTGTATGTTCGGGATTTAAAATAAAAGAATGGAACAGTGTCGCTCAGTGAAAATTCCGTAAACATACGGTTTGTTTTGCCAGTTAACGGATAATATAAATTGTTGTGAACTCTTGAATTTGTAAACCAGTCAGACCAGAAACCGTTTGTCGGATGAGGTCTTGTGTAACTGTGGGAAATTGCCCTTACTGAATCTCCTGTAATGAATATGTTGTTGTATAAATATATTCTGTCCGCATATCCGAACTGATTAAAGCAGGAATAAAGATTCAGTGAATCATTATAAAAATACCCTGCGCCTCTTTTATAATTTTTTGATCTTTTCAGATAAACAAGATTGTTATAGACAAAACATTTTTTATTCGGAATTCCAATATATCCTTTATAAAAACTGTTCATAGACAATCCCGTCGTCGTACCTGAATCTCCTATAATAACATTAAACCTGACCACATTGAAAGATGCCTGCAGAGAATCTTCGTATATTCCTTTCCAGTATCCGTTGTAAGAAGTAGGTGCATTTGCCACACAGATTCCCTTTCTGCAGTTTGCTATGTAATTGAACTCGATCGCATTGGAATCACTGCCTGCATCGGGATAAATTCCGGTGCCTTCATTATTGTCATTTCTTACGTTCCTGATTTCATTATACCTGACGGTTGAATTTCTCGTATTTGCAAAATAAATTCCTCCTGTTCCGTTAGCATAATTATAACCCACTCTGTTCACATAATTTCTTTCTATCAATGCATTTTTTGTGAAGGCAAGGCTTATTCCTGTCGCAGAGCATGAGGAAGTGCTGTCTTTCCCTTCAATGTCAGTCACTTCATTTCCGTAAATCCTTAAATCCGAATACTGAATATGGTCAACTGACATTCCTGATGCTCCGATATTATGAATAAAATTCGAATCTATGAGATACCGGCCTCTTCTGTTAAAACCTGCTCTGATCTGCAGTCCGACTTTTAAATTTGCAAATTCGCAGTTGTTAATCAGAATCAGCATTGAATCAGCGCGTGTATAGTCGGGTTTGGGATAACTGCATATTTTCAGTCCGGCATCATCCAGAGCGCCGCTTAAATTTCCGCCTCTGAATTTAAGCGGATTATATACGCCTTTGAAAACAATATTTCTGAAAATCACCCTTACGCGGATTCCTATTACAACGTTTATAATATGCAGGTTTGAAGAATCCATAAGCAATACAGCTTTCCCGCTGCCGTATGAGTCAAATACAACGGGGTTTTCAGTATTATCGAAATACTTATTCAATATGAGGGAATTTCCTCCTGAAGTAATTGTATCCCCGCCTTTAAACAAAATTGTAGTGCCTCCGTGAGAAAATCCCGTATGATTTAAGCGGCTGTAAGTTCTGAACGGCTGCAGTGAATCCAGCCCGTTATTATTGTCATCGCCGTTGCTTGAGACATAATAAGTAACAGGTTCAGGATCCGCTAAAACCGGATTAGACGGAAATACAGAAGCCGGGGGTTTTTGTTTCTGAGCGTATAACTGTGATAATCCTGTAAATAAAATAAATAAAATCAAATTAATCAGAATTAAAATCCTGCAAGTTCGCAATTCAGACATTGAAATTTTAGTTTATGAAAATATTCCGGAAACCGTTACAGATTAATTCAACAAAACAAAAATATAAATTCCTCATAAATACATGCAATTATTATTTTCAACTTTGCCGATGATTCAAAATTATGAAGAGTAAATTAAGATTCAATTATAATCCGCAGTAAACTGATTTCCTTATCTTCAACGGGATAAACCCATAATGGTTTCCGGTAATCAGGATAATTATGAGCTTAATTTAACTGATTATAATTATAAAAACATAATAAGACCGGGATAACTTTCCTTTTAGGAAGTATATTTAAAATCGTTGTCAACAGGCAAAGCCCTGCCGTATCCGCAGTCTGCATCGCAATAAGTTTATTCTATCATACTATTTACTCAAGCGAAGTCACACTGCGGGAAAAGAAAGATTTTGACAAATATTCCTGTATCATTTTCACAAAGTAATGCAGCTGTAAGAACGAATTCCCACATAAAATTAATAAAACAGCCAAAAACGGAATGTTATAAAGATATTTACATGTATTTCATTTTCACAAACTGAAATAAATGAATGTTTGATTTTTAAAAATTAAGTGTTATGTTTATTCAAATAACTGATTTAAAATGAAATATCTGAAGCAGATATTTACCGGAATAATACTTCTGACAATAATAAACAATTCGTATTCACAGTATTCACCGCAGGGAGGTGAGGCGGGCTGGTTCTGGCAGCAGCCCTATCCTTCGGGCAATCAGCTGAATGCCGTGGATTTCGCGGATTCACAGACAGGATACAGCGTCGGAAATCTCGGTACTATATTAAAGACAACAAACGGAGGAGAAGAGTGGAATGTGCAGCAGGCAAATACAAAAACATTAATGCTCGGCGTAAGCTGTTTCAGTCAGACAGGCTGTGTAATTGTGGGAGATTCGGGACTTATACTCCGCACTAACGACGGAGGCTCGAACTGGAACAGAATCTCAGCCGGAACAAACGTATTCTTTCACGATGTGACATTTATAAATTCCCTGACTGGATATGCAGTAGGCGGAAGCGGAGTGATAATAAAGACAACAAACAGCGGGCTGAACTGGAGTTTTCAGAACAGCGGAACAAAGGCAATACTGTTCTGTGTGTCGTTTCTGGATTCGCTGCACGGTTGTATAGGAGGAAGAGAATCAACATTAAGGACAACAAACGGAGGTGAAACATGGATATATCAGTACATGGGAGGATCCTTTGTAGGTTATGTTTCAATATGTTACCTGGACAGTCAGACTGTTTATACAGTAAATGAAGATAATTATTTCTGTAAAAGTACAAATGCCGGGATTAACTGGACTAGTCAGGGATTATTAAATCTGACAAATGATATTGCAAGATCAATGGCATTCAAAGATATAAATACAGGTTACATTGCAATGGATTTTGGAAGAGTCTTAAAGACTACAGATGCCGGTAATAACTGGAGCTATGATTCTACATTCAAACCTAATTACTATAAAATCAGAGTATTTCAAAACATATCGTTAATTAATTCTGATAAGGTAATAATAGCCGGCGGCGGGGGAATTATAATTAAATCAATAAACGAAGGAAGAAGCTGGCAGGTGCAGAACGGAAATTACAAAGACCTGACAAAGAATTTATTCACTGATGAAAACACAGGATATTGTATCGGTAAAGACGGAACAATTCTTAAGACTACAAATGCAGGACTGAACTGGCTGAATCAGAATTCTGGCACAAATTATACATTAAACGGACTTTATTTTTTAAATAACAATACAGGTTACATTTGCGGAGATTCGGGTGTTATAAGAAAGACAACAAACGGGGGTAATAACTGGGAAGAAATTTCAATCGGTTCAACAAACATTCTTTCATCTTTGCATTTTTTTAATTCAGACACAGGATATGTCATCGGATATCCGGGATTAATATTAAAGACAACCAACGGTGGACTGAACTGGCAGACACAGGTCAGCGGAACTACAAATATTCTATATGAAATTGATTTCTTAAACTATAATACAGGATTGATATGTGCAGTTAACAGAATATTACGAACAACAAATGCCGGTGAAAACTGGTCGATTGTAGCAAGCGGAACAGAAGGCAGGGGAAACGATATAAAATTTTTAGACAGCAACAGGGCAATCAGTGTGACTGGAACAACAGGAAATTATATATCAACAAACGGCGGATTAAACTGGATAAGATATCCAAATTCATTCGGTGTTGCGATAAATTCACTTTATTTCTTTGACTCAAATACCGGATGTGGAGCAGGCGGCAGCGGTTCGGTTGTAAGGACAACAAACGGAGGATTTAACTGGACTCTGTTAGGTTCAATAACGGATAATTTTGTTTATTCAGTTTACTTTACGAATGAAAACACAGGCTATGTCGCAGGAGAATTCGGAACAATTCTTAAAACAACTAACGGAGGTATGACATTTATATCAGAAACCAATGAAATTTATCCGCAAAAATATCTATTAAGTCAGAACTATCCTAATCCATTCAATCCAACAACAAGAATCAGATACACAATTGAAAGTACAAATTTTGTTATGTTAAAAGTATTCGACATACTTGGGAATGAAGTAGAAGTATTAGTAAATGAAAAGAAATATCCCGGAAATTATGAAGTCGGGTTCAACGGCACTGATTTCCCGAGCGGAGTGTATTTCTATTCTTTATACATTAATAATATATTATCCGAAACAAAAAAAATGTTATTAACAAAATAAATTAAAGGAAGAACAGTATGAAAAAATTAATTTTCACTTTCCTGTTGATTACCTTTTTCAGTAAACCTTCATTATCACAGATTCCTTCAGATTATCCTTTTAAGACTTTGATTGATGAAAATAATTTTCTGTTTATTACAGGAGATTCTCTTGATAATGTCTGGACGACAAAAATAAACTTATCCGGAGGAAGAGTTTGGAGTCAGTGGTATCCCAATCCCGGATTTGACCGCGGGATGGATATAGCAGTATTAAATCAAGAAGAGGAAAGTATTGTATATGCAACCGGATATATAAAAGAGCAGAATACAAATTTTAATGACATAATTGTAATTAAATATGATTATTCTAACGGAGACATTCTGTGGCATAAAATTTATGGACAGCAGTTTTACGATGATAAGGCATACGGAATTTCAATTGATGAAAACGGAAATGCATATATCGCAGGATATTCTGAAGTAAAGTATAAAGGTAAAAACTTCGTAATTCTGAAGTATGAATCCGACGGTCCTTCCGGAAGTTTAGTCTGGAAGTATCAGTACAACAACCGGGACTTCAACGGCGATGATGTTGCAACCGATATTCTGATAGACAGGTATCATCTTTACGCCTGCGGATATACATATAACGGAACTTACGGAAATGACATTATACTCGGAACATTCAGCCTTCAGGATATTCAGAATAATTTAACCGACACAGCATATATACCCGATAAGTATCAGTCGCGGTATAATCAGACTCCGACCGGATTTATACTGAACAGTATATCAACCCGTCCGCAGTCAAAATCCCGTGCAGTGATATCGGGATTTTCGGATAATTCCGGATACGGAAGTACGGAAGATTACTTTACAATATATTTCGACTGTAACTTCAGCGATCCTGTCAGATGGTTCAGAAGATTTGACTGTTCGGGCGGGACGGATATAGCGACATCCGTCGCAAGCGACAGATTCAATAATATTTATGTAACGGGTTACAGTTTCAGGAACAGCACAAAGTCATATGATTTTGCGACAATGAAATATAATTACATAAACGGTTCATACGGCTGGGATGAACACATAAAGTACTTTGATTACAATAATCAGGGAGGAACAGACAAGGCGAGTTCGATCAAGACACGATATGATTCAGTATATATCGCCGGTCAGAGCACGGCATCGGGCATAGGATTTACGATTAAGAAGTATGCGCAGTCAAACGGCGGGATAGAAAACACATGGGAACAGGATTTCGAACCTGCATTTGCAGAGACACTCGAACCACCGGGACAAATGAATTCGGGATGTTATCTCGAACTTGACAGCCTTGGGAATGTATATCTTATCACATTTGCATGGAACAGTTCGGTAAAGTATTATGCAATACGAAAGTATGATGCAAACGGAAATGTAATCTATACGATTGATAATTATCCGGAACAGGACAATCAGGAAGATAACAATAATCATTCATCCCGGAATTCTGAACTGAGTTATGAGCTTAAACAAAATTATCCTAATCCCTTTAATCCGTCAACAAAGATAAGTTATTCAATCCCAAAAGAAGGAACAGTAACCCTGAAGATATACGACC
>JAEUSI010000110.1 GCA_016788375.1 Ignavibacteria bacterium
TTTATTCTTTATTCCCAGTCTTACACCCCAGAACGGACTCAGGAATGAAAGAAATTTTAACGGAGAGTATGTTACGTTTGCACGTATTTTAATACCAGTTTCAAGAGCAAAATCCGTTTTATAAGACTTACTGTCCGTAGAATCATCCTGTGCATTGTTGTCAATTTCAACTCCCATTGAAAGATAAGGATCCAGAAATCTTGATGCGGAAGGCGTATACAAAATATTGTATCCCAGAATGTTCAGTTCAGGTCCTTCAAAATAAACTCTGTTGACTAACCATCCTCCGACTAACGGCGCTTCAACGTTTTTTAAAATCAGCAGCGGTAAGCATACAGCAAATCCTCTGTCCTCATCAATTCTGTAAGAAATTCCGATTGAGTTGATAAAATTATTATCTATAAACCAGTCCACTATTGCATTCTCGGAGGATTTTTCGCTGATAAAAGGAGTAAATTCAGTATAATAAGATTCCATGTCATGCTTCAGCAGTTTATCCCACTTTGCTTTTTCAGGTGAAGGCATCGGACGAAGCTGATATACGGCGTTCTCATTCGCATAGACTCCTTCTTTTGAATATTTTTCCCTTAACCTGCTGTCAGCCGGCAAAGGCGGAAGTACGCGGTACTCCGGTTTCCTTACTTTTGCCATCCAGCTCTGAAAATCTGAAGAAAACAACTCCCCGCTCCTTATTATATCACGAAGTCCCCATGCATCATTCTTTCTTACATTGACATCATATCCGGGAGTATAATATCCGTCGCCGTTCATATCTGTGCAGCTTGCATGCTTTCCTTCCTCAACAAGAATATTAAACGGCAATGAGAATTCATAATAAATATTATCTTTGTTAATCTGATAAATATTGTCATACCATTCAAGAGCATGTGCTTTTGCCGTAATTCTGATCAGAAATATGACATACTGTTTTACATTATTCTTGTCCTTATAGGAATATGTTGAATACTGAAACTGTGATTGCTCTGTATCATTTTTATGGCTTCCGAGTCCCGCTTCAAACAGATAATAATGATTGTAATTAATCTCAAATGCTTTTACTTTGCTGATATCAATTACTGAATTTCCGAAATCAAAGTAATCTTTTTTCAATACTTTCTTTACTGCATTTTTTTTTGTAATGATGTTTGTAATCTGATAATATACAACCGGAGAATCTGATTTGGTATCGAAAGGAAATGCCGCAGGTATTTTAATGTCCTTCCCGGACTTTCTCCGTAATTCCGGTTCATCAGATGAATACCAGAAAATCGGCGCACAGTAAGCGACAAGATCAGATACTTTCATTAACGGATCTGTGCCCTTCCAAATCATCAGAGGTTCAAGATCGTCTATATCCGGTTCCGGATTATCAGCACAGGAATAGTCTGCGTTAATAAACGTTAAAGTTGAAATAATAAAAGCAGCAAGACAGTATTTAATATACATGCTTATTTTCAGATCTGATTATATTTATATTGGATTTTATTTGAAACAATTTAAATAAAATATTTTCTCAATTATACAGAAAATAATTTAATTTCTGCCGTATAAACAACCGGAATTATTACTTCCAATTAATCTGAATAAACAAATATTGTCTTAAATTATAAACCGGAATACATTCACGGAATCACTGCATTCACACCGAGAGCGATATTATTCTCAACAAGACTTACGTCAGCTGCATCTGTAAAATCATCTCCGTTAAGATCAGACTTCACATATCCTGACAGTGAAATAGAAGCGTCGTTTTCCACCTGGCTCAGGTCTGAAGCGTCCACTGTTTCATCCTGGTTTATATCCCCGTTAAAAACTGCAAATCTTGACGGACCGGTATCCACCTGAATTAAATTATTCCCGTGCGCTGATGAAGCTGAAAGAGTAAAATTATAATTAAGTGAAGAAGTCTGTGGGAAAAAATATTCTTCGAACAGCATTGCAAATGTCGAAGGAGAATATTTGCTCCATGTCTTAATGGAATTCCTGTGCTTCAGTTCCAGGTAAACAGTCTGTCCGTCCGGAACATTGTTGAATACAAAATCCGCCTTCCCGGAATCCGATAATCTTGATTTGGCAGAATCCATTCGGGCATAAGGAGAAAGAGTACTTCTGACTGTAACCTGCATTGTGTCCGGCACCATTAAGTTAACTGCCGGATTATAAAATCCCTGAATAAATGCGGTAAGAGAAAGGATGCTTTTCTTCTTTGTCTGGTTATTGAACTGAATCCCCCAGCCAATAAGTCTTCCCGTATCGTTTACAGCTGCATCCTGAATTCTTAGTTTCCATTTGCCGGATGTATTGCCGCCGGATAAAGCAGAATTAAGAGCAGCTGACGGCTTGATTTTCGGAGCATACATTACGTATCTGTTGCTCAGAAGCGTTGAGTCCGCCTGATCGTCAAATATTGTGACGACATTGTCTGAGTTATTAATCAATGCAGTCGTATTGTACAGAATAACGGAAGTCCCTGAGGGTGATATAAGCGATAATATCAGGTTATCTTCGTCTGTATGATTCAGTGCAACAAAAACATTTACATCGGTTATTACTTCATTTAAAGGAACATCAATCGTATCCGAAACCATAAATCCGTTTGTTCCGGTTGCAGGTATCCTGATGTCTGCATTACTGAAGTAATAAGCTTTCTGAAAATTCAGGGAAACTGAATTTGTAAGTGGAGAAACTTTTGAATTGTTGTAATATGCATTCTGACTGAATCTTGAATTATTCCTGAAATACAATCTGGGACCTGCATCTGTATTTGAAACAAGCCCTCCGTCAAAATTATAAACTACATTTGTTGAAGTTATGTCATTTGATTCATTGATTGAAGTGAACATCTGATTTGCCGTAACGCCGTAATCCAGTGCGGAAGATGTTATTCTTAATTCATCTATCTGACCGTCAAACATCTGTAGTCCGGGAGTACCGCCTGCATATATAGAATCCGTGTTGTCATGAATATTTCCCACAAAGTTCGTATCATCCCATCTTAATTCACCGTTAAGAATAAATTTTATAAATCCGGTAGAGCCGGAATAAGTTATTGTAAAATGAGTCCACTTGTTTAACGGAAAAAATTCTCCCGAAGTACTGAGCTGGAATACATTTGTTTCATTGATGTATAAATAAAATCTCTGCCTGCTTATCGAAACCCTGTAGTCGGTAACAGTTCCTGCCGAATTTCCTTTTTGCACAATTACGCTGGGTACGGTGCCGTTAAAAGATTCGGGATTTATCCATGCTTCAACGGTAATTCCGCTCACCGGACTGACATTTGCATGATCCGGACCTGCAAGATAATCTCCGGTTCCGTCAAGTGTTATGCACTCATTAAGTGAAATTGTATTGGAAGGTGCATTTGAAAGGTTGACTGCGGTTACTCCTCTGTTGATTCCGTTATTATTGTTGCCTGTCCAGTCGTTAAGCGAAAACAATGTTCCCGCAGGATTTGAATTCTGAAATGTCATAGACATTACCAGATTGGTATAATAACCAGTATTGGTGCCGAGGGATAATCTCATTGTCTGCTTGACATCCGTTTCTGATAATGAAGCATTCCATATTTTTACTTCATCCATTACTCCGTTAAATGGATTATTGAAACCTGCACCTATCAGAAGTGAATCGCTGTTGGCAACAGGCTCAGCTGCTGCAATTACAACAGATGTATCCAGAATTCCGTTGATGTATATACTGAATAAATCTGATGTAGATTCGTAAGATCCTGCTATATGAGTCCATTGATTTACGGGAATAATTGTTTTGCCTGTTAATCTTGTGCTGGAATTCGTTCTGATGCTGACTCTGCCTGAAGTCAGATACAGTGTATACCCGTTTGCTCCGGCAGCTCTTTTTTGCAGGATTATCTGCGAACTGCTGACATTAGACGGCTTGACCCAGGCGTCTATCGTAAATGAAGCGGTTATATTCAGCGATACGGAATGAGGAACGGCTATATATCCTGTCGTTCCGTTAAATGAACATGCCTGATTCCATGTCATCTGGCAAAACGAAGATTCAGTTATTAACAGCATTAAAATAAGAATGTATCGGACGGATTTCATGCTTTCTCCTTTGCTTTATTTGAAAGATAATGAGAAATTACAGTGATTTATTCGGACAGAAACTGAACAATTTTGGGTTTGTGTAATTAATATTTATCAATAACCGGATTAATTACTTTATTTTACATCAGCTGCCGTATCTGAAATTATATCTGCAATTGTAATTAGTTTAAAATATCTATTTTAGGATAGTATAGCAAACAGTTTTTTATATTCAGCGGCAGATTGATTTAAATCAGAATGATTTGAATAATAAACAGGACTTCTTTTTATATAAACCATGTTTGCTGAATCGGAGAAATAATAGTTCTGAATCGGTATGTTTTGAATAAAAAAAAGCCGCAGGAATAATTTCCTGCGGCTTGATTATTCTGCACCGGATATTCTCCGGTATTTATATCTTAACAGTTCTTACTTGACCAGCATCATTTTCTTTGTTGCAGTGAAGTTGCCAGCAGAGATTTTATAGAAGTAAATTCCGCTTGATAGAGCTGAAGCGTTGAAATCTACCGTGTAATATCCGGCTGTTCTGAAATCATTAACGAGTGTTGCAACTTCTTTACCTGACATATCAAAGATTTTCATGCTTACCTTTCCGTCAACCGGGATATCAAAGCTGATTTTGGTTGATGGGTTAAAAGGATTCGGATAATTCTGTGAAAGGTCATACTTTTCAGGTATTCCGATGTTTACTTCATTGTTTAAACTGAAGTATTCAAAGTTACCGTTAAAGTCGATCTGTTTCAGTCTGTAATTGTATTTTCCTGTAGCAAGATTTCTTTCGGTGAAAGTATAGTTTACAGGCGTCATGGTTGTTCCGTGACCTGCAACGTTTCCTACTCTCGACCATTGTCCGTCTGCTGATTTTCTTTCTATGTCAAATCCTGAATTGTTGGATTCTGCAGCTGTTGTCCAGTTAAGAGTTACATCACGTCTGTTGATTGAAGATGTGAATGATGCAAGTTCAACCGGCAAAGCTTCATCACCTGCAAGCGCAAAGTCGCAGAAATCTGTTAATCCTGATACTTTAAGCTTATTAAGGGATAATGTTGTATTCTGACAGATCCATTTTCCGGTTCTGTCTGTTCTTTTTACGATATAAAGTTTTGTCGGATCTGCAAAAACAAGTCCGTCAAGATCAATTTCTATATCATACGTGGCGTATCCTGTATAATCATTACCGGTGTATGTCGTGGTAAACCAGTAATCATGATAAACATAAGTAGGCGTATAAGCGGGACCCGACGGAGGTGTTGCAGTAATATTTACTTCTACTGACTGGCCCGGATCGTTGTTGTTTGTTCTTGATACAAAAGCAGTTCCGCCTGTCGGATTGTCGGTATTTCCGTTATCAATAACTTTAACGCTGACATTTTCCGTATGGAACGGAGTCATGTTTCTTGTATCTGCATTTTGTTTTGCAATTGCTGTTCCGTTATCCGGATTAGATACCGGCGGAGGAGCTGGCATTGCAGTGAAGTTTAATGACAGATAAGGATTACAGCTGTACGTTCCAGTTGCTGTTACATTACTAAGGCAGAGTGAGTCTACATTTGATACAATAACATTATCAATCCAACCGTTATTACCGAATTTACTTAAACCTCTGAATCCGATAACAACATTGCTGTTTCCGGCTACATTTGACAAATCAATTGTCTCATGTCTCCATTCAAGTTCGCCTGTTGGAACATATTCAGTGCCTGAATTAGGCAGCGTTGCAAGTGACGGTACAAGGTCTTTGTATTTCTTCCAAGTTGTAGCTGCATTGAAGAATGTTACTCCTCCGTCTGTTGAAACTAACACCTGCATTGTATCATTTGCATTATTGGTATATGATTTGTACGCAACATAAAAATCAAGTGTCGGATTTGTTAATAATGAAAGATCCATTTCAGGTGATCTGAGTATTTCAACTCTTCCTGAAGACGCAGAATAGAAATCTGCAACCACTGCATTATCAGCAGCTACACCGTCCGGATTTACACATGGTGCTAATCCCCAGATCGGGCTTGTGCCGACATTGCTTTCAATGACTACATTCCAGTCAGTTGGTGAAGTGAAATTCTGAACATACGGGAAAGTATTAATTTTAGTGCTTACAAATAAATTCACATTTAATGCATCATTTGCCGGTGTAATATCTCCGGCAAGCACTGTATAAATCTGTATTGCATTTGCACCTGCTGCAAGCGGTACATATGCAAATCCGCCGCTGAATGTTACTACCTCTGTACCGTTCTGCGGAATAGGTCCGGTTGTATAAACCGGTCCGATTGCAGGACCTGCATTTACAGTATAGTAAACAGGAATTACTGTTTGTGTTGCGCTTCCAAGATTTTTAACAGTTGCCGTGAAATCATACCCTTTTCCTAATGAATATGTTTTTATTGGATTCAGGCTTGATGCAATTACTCCTGCATCATTTGTACAGATTGCTTTGTATTTGTTCGGGTTTGACGGGAATGTTGAAATGTTGTTTACATCTGTTGCAACAAGACCCGTTCCCGGATTAGCTGAAATATTACCGTTAACATCCTGTGCAATTACAAAGTAACTTATTTCATCACCGTCAACCAATCCTGCAGTTGCGATAATAAAATCGTAAGGACTTGTTCCGGAAACAGTAGCTGCGCTTGACCATGGTCCTGCATTGACGCTCCAGTAAACTCTCGGCGCATTTGCTCCGGAAGCTACACCGCTTGCATCTGTGATTCCGACACCATAGAAGTTTCTGCTGTTGTAACCGCATGTATCAAGTAATGGTGTATATGAAATTACCGGTCCTACTATATCAAGAGGAATTCCTCCGAATTCATCTGCTCCGATATCTGGATTTGTTGCAGGGAAGCTGATGTTATTCGGATATCCTGCGTTCGGATATCTCGCCTGGCTGTCATAATCATCAGTGATTCCTGCAACTGTTGTTGCTCCGCTTTCTATCTGTGTCGGGATTAATTCATTTATATGAAGGAAATCAGCAGATGAACCGACTGTGCTTTTGAAATTCGGGTTTTCAGTTACTGACTGCGCATCCCTCGGTGCTACTATAAATGCTTTATATGCGCTTAATGCTGAGAATGAATTTGTCAGATCATAGTAAATCAGATTTGCCGCTCCCGGTATATTTGCATAGAAAAGGTTGTTGTTTGAAGTGCTTCCGTAATTTGCTGTTGCTGAGGAAGATCTTCTGTATGCAACTGTCAGTCCGGTACCTGCCGGTGTGGAAAGATTAACAATGATATTGTTTCTCATGTTAAGCTGACCGGTTGTTGCTGTAGTACTTGTTGTGTGATAAACTCCGGTTGAACTGAAGTTTGCTCCGGATGAAGAAGCATTAAGATAAATAGTATTATAAGAAAGATTAATATTAGATAAAGTTGTAGCTGACGTAATATTTATTCCTCTTAAATTATCCGAAGTGCTGCTGGTTATCGGAGTATATAAATTTCCGATTAAGTTATTATATACATCAACAAGAGTTCCTCCTGTAATAGCCATGCCGTTTACCGAACCGGTGGAATTGTTTGATGTCAGATCATAAATTTTATTCTTGAATAACTTAATTCCGTTCGCTGATGTGGTTATTCCTATAACAGTTCCGGTATTAGTTGTAACAGGGTCTATCAGATTTCCAGAAACTGTTATTGTTGACTGATTTGAACCGCCTATATTCATACAGGTGACTGCCGCTCCCCATGTAATATTGCTGATTGTATTATTATTGACATTGGAACTTGGTCCGCTGAAATTAACGGACATAGGAGTAATGGTTCCTGTGGCATTAGATATACCGCTTATTTTATTGTAATTAATATTCTTCAGAGGTCCGTTTGTTGATGAAGCACCGTCTGTATTGCTGATACCTACAAAACCTGCCGAACCGTTTACTGTAACATTTGATATATCGTTTCCTATCATATTGACAAAACTTCCGTTTACTGAAGATGCATTGGAATTAAAGAATGTTACCGTACCTCCTGCGCCGGATTTAGTGAATCCGGTAATAACTTTATTTGAATCAATATTCATTGTTGCGCCTATAAGAAGGGTCATTGCATTTGAAACAAATGTAAAGCTTCCTGAGGTATTTACAATAAGATTCTTAAAATTATTACGGCTGATTGTCTGATTAAAGGTTGAAGTACCCTGTGAAATTGCGGTTACAGTTCCGCTCGGCGATACAGCAACATAGTTCATTGTATCTATCTCATTTTCCCTGATTATTATCGTTGATGTGGCATTCCCTGTAGAAGATTCGACATTAATTCCCTGTAATGTTCCGGTTGCAAGTCCGTGCTGAACTGAAATTGTATTTTTACTTATGGTATTTGTAATTGCACCTGTCGGGGCATTTGTAAAAGACGGAACATAAATGCTTCTTAATGTTCCGGCTGTTGTGCCTCCGATTGAACTTCTTACGGTATTGTTTGATACATTAAAGTTTACGGTGTTTCTTACAAGTATACCATTTACAGTTCCTGATACATTTGCATAACCTGAAAATGTTCCGGTAGTACCGTAATCAGTAATTCTGTTAGCTTTGGAAACTGCAGTTCCTCCGATATCAAGACCCTGATTATGATCAGCTGCTGCAGTAGGACCTACTACAACTATACCTATGTTTACATTATTAATCTGATTGTTGTAAATACTTAAATTACTGTTACCTCCGTTTGAAGTTGTTGCTGTCGCAGACGTTGTAACAGATGTTGAACTGTGAGTTGAATTACTGTAGATTCCGAATGTATTCTGATATATTCTTTTCAGAGTAATAGTACAGGAATCAATCGTATTATTCTGAGCTCCGTCTGTTGTGGTTACATACAAAAGAGCTACTCCCCATTCAGTCATGTTGTTTGAAGCAGCAGTTGTTGTGGAATTCGCTGCATTCTCTGTCATTCCAAATCTTTTTATTGTAACATAATCTGCTCCGATTAATTTGAATATACCGTCATTCAAAGCCCCGGCAGTAAGTGCTGCTGAAGCCGTTACTAAATTATCATTTCCCATGATCAGTATGGGATTTAATGCGCTGGATGTTGTTAAAACGGCTGATCCTGTTCCACCGATAACATATCCGCCTGCCGGTGCTGACTGCGGATTGCCTGCGAGAACATTAAGCGTAACTCCGCCGACTCCAACACCCTGTAAGTTGAGATCTGATATTGCTATTGCCAGCGTTCCGTAATCACCGGGAATGTTCAGTGTCCCTGTGAGCGGCGCCGCATTTGTACCTGCTGTAAATGCGGTTAAGCATAACAGCAGCATGGATAAAGAAAGAATTTTCTTCATAATTTTTTTTGAAATTAAAGTTTGTTAAATTTTTTTTAATGTGGGAGAGATTTGTGTGCAGCAGTATTCTGAATTCCGTATTATTTATTTTATCTTAATCTCCCTTTTATAGAAAAAAAATAAGTAATACAGACCTTTGAGTTTGGGCTCCTTTCGAATTAAAATTTTTACTTGGTATAAGTTAGGTTTTTTATAAATAAAAGGAAACATAGATTTTTTTTTGAGAGTATACAATATCTCAGTGTTGTCCAAAATGTTTTTATTTTTATTTTTATTAAGAGCAAAAAGATTGTGAATAATTCCATTTTGGACGGATATGATTTTACTTCAGTTATGCCCGAATCAATTTTATATGGTTTACCCTCGGCGCTGTGTCATTTCATTGTTAATGCTTTAATAATTATCCACTTTTCATAAGCAGGACTCTGCGGAATCGTTGAATTTTTTAACCTTTTCACTTAATCCGCTGACCTTCACTCCTGTTCCGCTGACTTTCACTCCTGTTCCGCTGACCTTCACTCCCGAT
>JAEUSI010000111.1 GCA_016788375.1 Ignavibacteria bacterium
GATAATTTAGTTTATACTTTACAAAAATCCTGTCATATCGTTCGATTTTAAAATTCTTATCAGTATTGTATGATACATTAATCATATCATACCCGTCGGTATTTCCGAACGGTCTGTAAACAACTATACTGTCCGGCTCTGCATTTACATCGAATCCTCTGGCTATACCGATTGCCGTTTCAAGATCATCCCCTTGTGAATGTTCATATGAACCGGCAAGCTGCACTGCTCCGCCGATAGTAATAAAATTCTGGTCTAATTGAACATAAGGTATTTTTAACAAGTCTCCTTCCAGGAAAAATGGATTGTGCTCGTCTTTGTTCGTGAGAAAATACTTGTAAATATCCACATACATTACTGTTCCGTCTTTTCTGTAAAGTTCAATATTTCTTAAAGAGATCTGAGTATTAAAAAACTCTCTTTCATTTGTCTTTTCATAAAACACCCTTGATGTATTCAGAGTGTCAAATATCAGCTGCTTCAGAATTTCAGAGACTCTGGTTACGGGTGAAACTTCAAATGAACCCTGAGTAAGTCCGGATACTTTTACAAGGAAAGTCCGCGGTGTATTTAAAGTAAAAGTTACATCACTTGAATAATATCTTTTTTTAACTGCCTCAACAACCTTAACCTTTGCATTCGATAATGTCATGCCGTTTACATAAACTTCTCCAACTGTGGGAATAATTACATATCCCTCAGGTGATACTGATAGCGGTATCTGCTGATTAATGTATCCGTATAATCCAAGACTGAATAAGTCATTCGTTCCGACAATATATTTGTTCGCATCAATGGCACCTTCCAGTGGCACTGATTTCGTCGAAAAGCTGCTTGTGGACTGAATCTGATTAAGTATATCCGGAGCGTCAGAGTTTACTCTCGTTGAGCCTTCGTTATTTGATGACTTGCCGAATATTCTGTTTAAAGGATCTTCATTGCTTTCTTTTTCCTTGCTCTTAAACTGTCCGAAAGCGTTTAATGAAGTAAATACCGATATTAATAACAGAAATATATTTAGTCTTTTCATTTATAAAATTAATTATTATAGCCCGAACTGTTTTATTGTCTTTGAAAGAATTTCATCCGTGTTATCAGTATCTGTTGTTTCACAATAAATCCTCAGCAATGGCTCTGTTCCTGATGCCCTTATTATAATCCAGCCGTTTTCAAAAAAATACTTATATCCGTCCAGTGTATCTACCGAGAGTATTTTTTTTCCTCCGATCTCATTTCCGGATTTTAGAGAGCCGCAAGTTTCAAGAGTTTTTAATTTTTTCTCTTCAGTAGTCCTGACATCATTCCTTTTATAAAAATACTTTCCGAACTCTTTGTCTAAATCCTGCTTTAGTTCCGATATGCTTTTACCGAATTCAGCCAGCATTTCCAGATAAAGCATTCCGTTATATACACCGTCTCTTTCAGGCAGATGTCCTTTTATCCCTATCCCTCCGCTTTCCTCAGCACCGATAAGCACATCATCGGTAATCATTATTTTTGATATATGCTTAAATCCGATCGGAACAGTCGCAAGTTCAATGTCATTTTTTTCGCAGTATTGTCTTATCAGTTCGCTTGTCGAAAATCCTCTCACTACTTTTCCTTTCATCCCTTTCTTCTCATAAAGGTATTTAAGCAATAACGCAAATGTCTTCTGTGCATCCAGAAAATCTCCATTCTCGTCTATTATTGCTATCCTGTCCGCATCTCCGTCTGTTACTATGCCTATGTCATATTTCCCGTCTTTCATTTCCGAACAAATTTCGGTCAGGTTTTTTTCTACCGGCTCCGGCGCATTCTTGCCGAATGAAGGATTTACTTCGCCGTGAAGCTGCCTTATATCAATATACGTGTTAATTATATTCTGTCCTGCTCCGTACATTGCATCATAAATAATTTTTAAACCGGCTTTCTTTATTTTATCTATGGAAATTTTATCCCTGAGATAATTCAGATAATATTCATTACCCTTGAAATACTCTACAATGCCGGAATTCAGTAATTCTTCAAAACTCTTACCTGTTTTGACTTCTCCGGTTTTAAAGAGTTCTTTTTCGATTTTTGCAATTTCATCCGGATCCATGGATCCGCCGAATTCATCCTTCAGTTTATAACCGTTATACTGATAAGGATTGTGTGAAGCAGTAATCATTACGCCGAGCGCACAATTCAGATCTCTTGAAAGAAGCGATACTGTGGGAGTCGTCACAAATGAATCCGTAATAAATGTTTTGATTCCGTTATTTCCGAATACAGCAGCCGCAGTCTGAGCAAATTCCTTTGACTGAAATCTTGTATCATATCCGATTATAATTCCTTTATTTATCTTCGGGTGATTTTTGAATACTGTTGCAGTTGCAGCAGCAACTCTCTTTACATTTTCAAATGTATAGGTATCTGCAATTATACCTCTCCAGCCGTCAGTCCCGAATTTAACCGGTTCTGTATTTTTACTCATTTAATTTTATTGGTTAACAAAAAAGTAGAAATGCGTTTATAAAGTGTTCCTTTCTTTATTTTGCATTACCCAGTTTTTTACGTAATTGATTGTTTCAAAGGTAGGCGTTCCGGGTGTAAAGAGTTCTCCGACTCCCATTTTTTTTAAATCCGAAATATCGGCATCGGGTATAATTCCGCCGCCGAACAAAAGCACGTCATGCAGTCCCCTGTCTTCCATAAGTTTTTTAACTTTAGGGAAAATAGTCATATGTGCGCCGCTTAAAATGCTTATTCCAATTGCATCAACATCCTCCTGCAATGCAGCTTCAACAATTGTTTCAGGAGTTTGTCTCAGTCCGGTGTAAATAACCTCTATACCCGCATCCCTGAATGCTGCGGCAATTACTTTAGCGCCTCTGTCATGTCCGTCAAGTCCGACTTTACCGATAAGAACCCGGATCTTTTTCTCGTGTGATTTGTTTTCTGGCATATTGATTTTTTTAATTTAATCCAAATAGTTTTTTACTTCAAGTGATTTTTAAATTTCCTCACTTCCCATTTCTATCTTCTCAAGCTCCTTATGTGAATATCTCTGGTAAAAATAAACTGCGATGACACCGAGCAGAACTGCAAACCACAGAGTTGCAACTCTTATGATAAATGTAGAAGCTACTGAAACATCTTTGGGAATTTTCAGCAATACCATTAATCCTGTGAGTGATGCTTCCGTTACTCCTAGTCCTCCGGGAAGCATTGCAATCGAACCGACAATCGTCGAAAATCCGTAAATGAACACCGCGCTCATTAAGCTTACATCAATATGTGTAAAAGTTGAATACACACGCAGTATTACATACAAACCCAGACATTCGCAAAACCATGCCGCTGCGCTGACAACCGTTGCAATAATAAGCGGTTTCAATTTTACAAGTGCGTATATACTCTCATAAGCTTCGTGAAATTTATGGGCGAATTTACTCAGAAATTTTATCTTTTCCAGATACGAAATAATTGCAAGTGATGTCCTTCTCGAACTTATCAGCACAACTCCGCCGATAAAGAATAATCCCACTCCAATGATTATTCCCTTTCCGTAATCAAAGACAAATGCTCCCGCAATGCACAGCAGCACAACAGAAATGAAATCCGTCAGTCTTTCTGCTATTATTATCGGTGCAGATCTGCTTAACGGCGTTCCGTTTTCTTCTCTTACCAGATAAGATTTTAAAAGCTCGCCCATCTTTCCCGGAGTCACGCTCATTACAAAAGTAGCAAAGAAAATCAGGAAACTGGCTTTGGGCTTAAGATCAATATTAAGAAGCTTTCTGTAGTACTCCCATTTGTAAAATCTGATAATATAATTGCCGAATGACAGCGCAAGTATAAGCGGGAAATATATCCAGTCGAATTCGCCGAATGTTTTTATTAACTTGTCAAAATCAGCATATATGCTGAATCCAAGAAATATAATCGCTCCGAATGTAACCGAAATTAATATTTTCTTTTTATATCTGGAAAACAATTATAATACTTTTTGAATTGTTTCGTAAAGTTTTACAAGCGGCATTCCTACAATATTGTAATAATCACCTTCTATCTTTCTTATAAAGAGACACCCGAAGTCATCCTGAATCCCGTATGCTCCTGCCTTGTCAAGAGGTTTGTACTTATTTACGTAATATTCAATTTCGTAATCTTTCAAATCCCTGAAATGTACAATCGTCTTTTCATAATCAAATACTTCCCTTCCGTTTTTGGTGTTAATTATGTTTATTCCTGTATAGACATAATGTTTCTTACCGCTCAGCTCTTTCAGATATTTTTTTGCCGAACTCAGGCTCTCAGGCTTGTGAAGGATTTTTCTGTTTATCATAACTATAGTATCCGCGCCGATTACAATTTCATTTTTATGGTTCAGCGCTACGTTCCTCGATTTTAATAGTGAATTGTGTTTCACAATCTTTACAGGATCATGAAAGTCAGGTTCAAATTCCTCTGAATTACTGTCTACAGATCTGAAGTTAAGTCCAATCTGCTTCAGCAATTCAGCCCTTCGTGGTGACTTGGATGCAAGTATATATCTTTTCTCCTGAACTTCCCGCAATATGTTCAAACTGTCTCTTTCACTATTTCCAGAATCTTATTTACAGCATCCTCTTTGCGTGATATAATTCTCTCTCCTGATTTTCTTATTTTGATTTCTACATTTCCTTCCTTAAGATTTTTTTCTCCTATAATAAGCTGAACAGGAATTCCGATCAGATCTGCATCATTGAACTTTACCCCGGGTCTTACTTCTTTTCTGTCATCATACAATGTTTCAGTTTTATGTTCAGCAGTGAGTATTCTGTAATATTCTTCAGATAGATTTCTGACTTCCTCCGATCTGTCCCCCAGACTGAGTATAATTACTTTAAATGGAGAAATCTCACCTTTCCAGATAATTCCTTTATCATCGTGACTCTCTTCTATAAATGATGCAACGGTTCTCTGAATTCCTATCCCGTAACTTCCCATAATTACCGGATTCTCTTTACCTTCTGCATCAAGGAACATTGCGCCGAGTGCTTTCGCATATTTCGTTCCAAGTTTATAAATATGACCGACTTCAACTGCCTTTGTAATTTTCAGTCTGCTTTTTCTGTCAGCAGTCTCTTCCCCTTCCTTAGCAAGTCTGAGATCAAAGTATTCAATACCGGGCACATCTCTTTTCAGGTCAAGATTTTTAATGTGGTAATCATTTTCATTCGCCCCGCTTATTAATTCATCTGCATCTTTCAGTAAATTATCGGCAATTATTCTGATTTTTTTGTTTTTCAAACCTGCCGGACCAATCGATCCTGCATCCGCACCTGTAATCTCAGTCAGTTCTTCATTTTGCGCAGGTCTGATATTCATTCCGAAATGTTTTTCCAGCTTCTTTTCATTTACTTCATCATCTCCGCATATCAGCACCATAATGTATTCATTTCCATTTCCGGTTACATTCACATAAACCCTCGACTTAGCAAGTCTTGATTTGTCTTTTGTTTTAATAAAATCCGCAAGTTCGTCGATTGACTTAATATCTGGAGTATGGAATTTTTCAATGCTAAGATTTGAATTTTTTCTTTCTACACTTTCTTTATAAGATTCTGCAACTTCAATGTTTGAAGCGTATTTTCCGTCTTCACTGACGGCAATATTATCTTCACCTGCAGGCGAAGGAATCATAAACTCCTCAGAATCACTTCCTCCCATCGCACCGCTGAATGCTGATACTATAATAATCTCCGAAAATCCGCAGCGACGGAAAATATTCCTGTAAGCAACAGCCATATCATTATAAGATTTGTCAAGCTGCTCCCATGTCGCATCAAATGAATAAGCATCTTTCATTGTAAACTCTCTCGCTCTTAATACTCCGGCACGAGGCCTGTCTTCATTCCGGAACTTTGTCTGTATCTGATACCATACCTGCGGAAGGTCTTTATATGAAATCAATGATGGTTTTGCGATTGATGTAAATACTTCTTCGTGAGTAGGACCAAGAACCAGTTCCCTGTTTTTAATACGGAACATCAGCTCTCCGTAGTCTTCCAAACGCCCTGTCTGCGCCCACAATTCATTCGGGGAAAGCGCAGGAAGAAGGAATTCATTTCCGCCGATTGCATTCATCTCTTCGCGGATTATGTTTTCCACTTTTCTTATTACAAGTAATCCGAAAGGAAGATATGAATAAACTCCTGCTGTAAGCTGCTTTATCATACCGGCGCGAATCATCAGTTTATGTGATGAGGTAACAGCATCTACCGGGTCATCCTTCAGTGTCGGAAGGAAAAATTTTGAAAGTCTCATAATTTTATATATTCTTTAAAAATAACTATATCTGAATTCTGTTACAATCCGGAATTGAATAAATTTACATTGTTTTATACAGAGAGTTTAATGATTTTACAAAAAGAAGGTAAGATTATGAAGATTAAAGTAATCTTTACAGCAGGATTTATTTTTCTTGCGGCAAACTCATCTCTTTTTTCACAGGATACTGCATCCGCAGGATTTTTTCCGTTACATATTGGAAATGTCTGGATATACTCGGTTCAGAGTTTTCCCCCTCTTCCGTTTCCGTATTATATTTTCAAAATTGACAGAGACTCTGTTTTCAATAATCACAAGTATTTTTTATACAATAGATACAATATTTCTTTGCTTTCGTCTGAATGGATAAGATATGACTCTGCTACAGGAAATCTTCTTGCATATTCTTCAGCAGGCGGCTGTTCGAATTTTGCAAACGATAAAATCATAGACAGTCTTCCTTCATCTCCGGGTAATGTTGTTAACTGCAATTATCAGGCTTTTTCAACGAGGCAATGTCTGAATGTAATGGTAATTTCAGTTTTTAATAATATTCCGACGATACTAAAGGAGTTTAAGCATGACGGGCTGATTTACAATCTGACACACTATGCAAAAAACTTCGGGATTTTTTTCAGCTGCAGCGGTGAACCGCCTCCATGCTCAGCTTATTCAACTCTGATCGGCTGCATTATTAACGGAATAGTTTACGGAGATACTACACTTTCGGGAATTAATCTTACCGGTAATATTTTGCCGGAAGTCTTTGCTCTTTCACAGAACTACCCGAACCCGTTCAACCCAAAGACTATTATAAATTACGAATTACCAATTACGAATTATGTTTCTGTTAAAGTTTATAATGCTTTGGGAAATGAAGTGACAACTTTAGTCAATGAAAAGCAAAACGCAGGCAGATATTCTGTTGAATTCAGCGGCGAGAGTCTGCCGAGCGGGATTTACTTTTATAAACTGGAAGCCGGAGATTTTGTCGAGACGAAGAGAATGGTTTTACTGAAGTAAATTTATGAAAAAACAAAATTTTAACTCAATGAAAAATATTATTTTTTTAATCTTGAATGTAATCATCTCATTTAATCTGACTTATTCTCAAAACGGATGGGTTCATCAGTCGAGCGGTGTAAATGTAAATCTGAATTCAATTTATTTTATTAATTCAAATACCGGCTGGGTTTGCGGGGACAGCGGGAAAGTTTTAAAAACGACAAACAGCGGAACAAACTGGGTCATTTTAGCTTCGAATACAAATCTGCCTCTACTTTCAATTATGTTTGCTGATGCAAATACAGGATGGACTGTCGGAGGATATGATGATAATAATCCTCTCTGCTCTCAGTATCCAATAGTCTTAAGAACTACCAATGGAGGTTTAAACTGGGTGACTCAAATCAGCGGTAACGGATTTCTTTACAATGATTTGTATGTCGTTAATAATCAGACAGCTTATATCTGCAATGCCGGAATATGCTGCCCCCCTTTTTGTGTTTCTTCCTCAGGAGAAGTAGCTAAAACTTCAAACTCAGGGCAAAACTGGACAGGTTCTGTTTATGAGGCAAGTTATTCTGTTTATTTTTTGAATAATAATATTGGATGGGCATCATCTCAGCGGTCCTCAGATGTTCTTTCAATTGTAAATTATATATACAGAACAAATAATTCCGGAAGCAACTGGCAAGTCGTATTTACTGATACAGGTAATTTCAACAATTACAGAAATTTAATGTTTTTAAATGATTCAACAGGTTATCTTATTAACCGTAGTCTGAAAAAGAGTACAAACGGAGGTAATTCATGGAAAAATACTGACAGCATTACTACTATAGGAATTAGAGATGAGTTTTTTATTAATATAGATACCGGCTGGTGCAGCGGAGGTTCGGGAAAGATCATCAGAACAAATAACGGCGGAATAAACTGGACAGCTCAGACAAGTAATACAACCAATGGTTTGAATTCAATTCATTTTGTTGATGCAAACTCCGGATGGATTGCAGGAAGCGGAGGAAAGATTTTAAAGACAGTTACAGGAGGATTAACAACTGCCGGACAGTCTGCAATATCAGTTATAAATTCCTTTGAACTAAGACAAAACTTTCCAAACCCGTTCAACCCGGTGACAAATATGGAATTTGGGATTTCGGAATTGGAATTTGTAACTTTAAGAATTTACAATTCGATTGGAAAAGAAGTTACAACTATTGTTAATTCACTTCTGAATCCCGGAATATACAAATATGAATTTAACGGCGAGAGTCTGCCGAGCGGGATTTACTTTTATAAACTGGAAGCCGGAGATTTTGTCGAGACGAAGAGAATGGTTTTGCTGAAGTAAATTTTACCGTTCTTACAAACATATAATTTTAGCAAAATGAAAATAATTATTATTCTATTTATCAGTTTAGTAATTACTTCAAGCCCTGGATTCGGTCAGAACTGGATCAGTATTCACGAAGCTAATATTGATAAGGCTAAGATCATTAATATTAATAACAACAGAACTTTGTTTTTTCAAACATGGGATTTTACGGGTGCTCCTTATATCGGATGTGAGGATTCAACATATTTCAGAACTTATAAATTGAATTCTTCAACTAACAAGACTTATAAGCCTTACGGAACTTTCCTTGACCCGTTTGTATGTCCCGGTAATATAATAACTGAAACGTGTGGATTTTATCGTCCGGGTGAATTTGATGTATCGAATTCCGATTCAAATTTTGTCATTAAGTATTATTTGGCTGCTTACTCAAGTTTTTGTCCCCCGCCAGACATAAAAAAGATTATTACATCCACGGGCTATTCAACACCTGGAGATACTGTTGCTGCTTTCATTATCAGAATATCTCCGTTTAATGACAATATAATATACTCTATAATAAATAATTCGCTTTGTAAATCATCAAACCGAGGTCAATACTGGAATAATGTTGCCGAAACTCCGGGAAATTTTCGAGATGTAATACTAAATCCTTACGATTCTGATTATATATACTTAATATCTTCAATGGATCAAAGCACAATGATAATTAGTACAAATGGCGGAGCGGGTTTTAACCTTTCAGCTTATAATTTCAGTTCAACTTCAACATTATTTTTTAAAAATGAGGATACAATTTATACCTGGAATGCCAATAATTTATTTAAATCGGATAACAAAGGTTTAAACTGGAGCTTTGTTGGATCAGGAGAAGAAAGTTTCAACTGCCTTGAATTTCATCCGGCATTGAAAAATGTTTACTATGCAGGATTCGGCAATCTGGGATTGTATGTATCGACTAATTCCGGAGTGAATTTTATTCTATATAATAATACTTTTCCTTTGGACAATCATGTATATGGAATTTTAAAGGCAAGTCCTGATAAGGATTCTGTTTATGTAGTTACCGGGAAAGGTTTATTCTTAACTTATGATCAGTATGTCACTAGTATAAACAAAACTTCATACTTAATACCGGATAATTTTAAGCTTTTCCAAAACTACCCGAATCCTTTCAATCCAAAAACAATTATCAATTACGAATTACCAATTACGAATTTTGTTTCTGTTAAAGTTTATAATGCTTTGGGAAATGAAGTGACAACTTTAGT
>JAEUSI010000112.1 GCA_016788375.1 Ignavibacteria bacterium
TTAATGCTTTGCGCCTTTTTTCTGTATTATATTTTTTCTTAAGAATTTCAATTCTTCTGATTCTCTCTTTATTCAGATTAATGTCTCTTACTTTAATTTCCTGAATATGCAGTTTGCCTGATTCATATTTAATTCTTTCATTATCATTTCTGAATTCCGGTATATCTTCTGAATATTTTAATTCAGGTTGCGGTTCTGCTCCCGGAGGAGCTGAAACTACTTCTCCCAGATTATTTTCTACAATAGAAACATCTGAAGCATCTGTGTAATCATCGCCTGTAACATCTTCGGGATAATACCCTGTCAGTGAAACCGAAGCGCTGTTTTCTACTGCACTCAGATCTGTTGCATCAATGATTTCATCCTGATCAACGTCGCCGCTTATCATTGCATAGTAAGGAAAAGGGTTTACAAGTTTCTGATTATTGCCGTAAGCCTGTCCTGATGGATTTAAAAAGCTGAAATGAACATTACTTCCTCTTGTGTAAACCTCACCGCCGTCTTTACTCCAGGTTGTGATACAGTTTCTGTGATGGACAACTTTATAGTAAGTACCTGTTAACGCACGGGAGAAATTCAGGTTATTTATCAAAGCATTTTCAGTAATTAATCCATATGAAGAATCAATCTTGATATTCGGAAAATCTGTTCTGTGCAGGTATACTTTTACTGTATCATATCTTGAAATGAAAGGATAACTGTTGAGCCACATTCCTTCAGGAACAACACCGATAGTATTAGTCAAAGGAGCTGACAGAGTTTGTACGCATACATTGTCAATATAAAGATTATTTCCGTTTCCGCTTTTTGCTTTCAGACGGATTTTGTTTGTTCCAGCAGGCAATAGAAATATCTTAGGTCTCCATTGAGAAGCAGAAGGAGAATAAGCGGAAATTTGAGCAGGCGCAGTATTTAATTCCCCGCTTCCGTCAGCATTTCCCAGAATTGTTTTTAGAACAGTATAGTTTCCTCCGAAGTCTGCAGATGTTTCAACAACAAGTGTATCCGGTCCGAAGCCGGGTCCGTAAGGTGCATATGCATTGTCAAAAGTCAGATATGTATTTGCTCCGGCAGCCGGGAAATTATTGCTTATTATTGACTGATTTACAGGTCCGCCGGAAATATCAGCATTAAAAAAATCAAACTTTGCGGAATACAGTCCGGTCCCGTATGCGCTTGCACTTACTCTGGACCAGTAGTTTGTTCCGGTAAATTCTTCATAAAAATTGTCCGGAGGGAAAATTGTCCCGGAAAAATCCGTGCATGGCACAGGTCCGAGTGTTGAATTTACAGTCATTGTTACGTTTCTTTTATGTACAGGTGTTCCGTTCGGACCTGATCCGGTAACTGTGACTGTATAATTTCCCGTCGGTGTAACAGTTCCGACTGTTCTGACTCTCATTGAAAGTGCATTCGGATAAGAAGGAGTCAGTGTATTTCCTCCGGGAAAATCTGCAATAACACTTCCTGTTGCAGGCACAGGAGAAACAGTTGTTGTAAAAGAGACATTGTCATTGTATAGTTTTACTGCAGGAATATTTATGTCAATTGATTTACTGTCATTTGACTGATGAATTGTACTGCTTGACGGACTTACAAGCATGGCAAAATCCGGAAAGTAAGCAGTATAACTTCCGAATGTCCCTGCTCTCATATCAGTCCAAGCCATCATAGCAGTTTTTGAATTTGAAGAAATTGCATCATAATCCCCCTGATATCTCGGAGTGCCTCCTCCTCCGCATGTCGTGCAGTTTATCGTTGCCGGTGCAGTTGTTATTCTCTGATTTGCAGCCCATGTTACACCTCCGTTGTCGGAGTATGAAGCATAAACATGCATTGTATTATTGGTCGGGTCATCTCTTGTATCAAACCATTTACAGTATAATCGTCCTGTTGTCTTATCGCACCAGATTGCAGGGAAGAACTGATAACCGGAAGTGTCGGCATTGACTAATATTTCTGATGAAAAAGTAGATCCCTGATTGGTAGAATATCTGCAGTATATATTCGGTTTCTTACCTGTAAAACCTGCCACATTGTTTTTTGCATAGATCACATAAAATCTTCCTCTGTATGCGCCGTAACTGTTATCGGCAGTAATCATAGGATAAGGTCTTGTCCTCATTCCCTTTACCGAATGTCTGCCGGCTAAAGTATCGCCTACTACTCCTGCAAAACTTTGACTTGACATAACAGTAAATGTAGCTCCACCGTCAAGCGATCTGAAAAAATTGTATGTCACCGCGAATGCTGAAGAACCTGTATTTGAAACAATGTATACGGCTCCGCCCTGTATCGATCCGTTCGGACCGATGCAAACCATCATTCCAGGGTAGTTGTTTGTTGTAGAATAAGTTAATGTAAACGAACTTCCGGTGTTTATGCTTCTTTTGAAATTTCCCGGTGTCATTACTGTATATATGTAATTTGCATAAGGTCCTCCTGTCTGATCAGCTGCCATCCAGTTTTTGTCATTTCCGGTGTTTGCAGCCACGGCAGTTAGAAATGAAACTCCGCCGTTTGTTGATCTGATTACTCTTGTACCTGTTATGCCTCCCACCATATTTTCATAAAACAGATTACCAAGACTGTCAAATGCAGTAACCGGATCACCGTATGCCGTAACTCCGAAACTCGGAGAAAACGTTGCTGACCAGTCATGCCCGTTTAACACATAATGAGCGCCGTTAGTATTGTATGCGACAAAGCAGTTCAGCGGATTTGCCGGATTCATTGATAAATGCGGCTCGCCGAAATCAGTTCCTATATTGAAATTATCAAATCCTGATGCATCTGTAATGACTGCGTTCACTGTCTGCGGATTTGATGCATCCCAGAATTCCGCAGGTATCTGATCAAGATCAGGATTATCATACTGAGAACTGGCAATTTCAGAAACCGCCATAAGCATTCCAAGAAGAATAATAAATGTTTTCATATTCATGTATAGATTTTTAAATTTTAGAATAAGTAGTCATTAACCTTTTTTACGGTGTTATTTTTACAATATTACTCAAAGCATTATTCTCCACAAGAGAAAGGTCGCTTCCGTCCGTATAATAATCACCTGTTACATCTGTGCTTATGTATCCTTCGGCACTGGTTGAAATATCATTTTCTGTCATACTCACATCTGAAGCGTCTATTATTCCGTCCTGATCAATATCGCCGCTGTATGTGCAGTATTTAATCCCGACAGGCTTTAAATTATTTCCGTATGCCTGAGTCACTGCTGAAGTGAAATCATAATTCATCAATCCGCCGAAAATATAACTCTCCCCACCGGTCTTGCTCCATGTTTCGATACTGTTTCTGTGCTTAATAACAAAATAGTATGTTCCTCCCGGTGTGTTCCTGAATACAAAATTTCCCGTAAATGAAACAGAATCAATGATGCTTTTAGCAGAATCTTTAACTGCATACGGAGAAAAATTATCTCTTAACATCAAAGTTACAGTATCACGCATATTCAGATTATTCTGTGAAATATTATAGAATCCTTCTATTGCTGATGTAATATTAACATTTGTATAAACAGGATTAATCATCGCGTTGTAATTAATGACTTTCACATCATCCACATACCATCCGTCAGCCGTCGTATTTGCATCCGTTATAAGCGTGAATCTGATTTTTAACTGTGAAGTTGAATTTGCAAATGATGTTATGTCAAGGTTCTGTTGTGTCCAGCTTGTCTGCACACCGTTATAAGAAGTAACAGTCTGCCAGCTTGTTCCGTTATTGCTTGATACTTCAACATAACAATAATCATAATTTGCTTCTGTATTGTATTTATGCCAGAAGTTGAGATATGTAACGGGAGAATTACTGACATTCAGAGGCAGTTTGAGCGTAAGTGAGTTTGTGGAATTATCAATATAGTTGCCTGACGGGCTGTCGGTGAATGAATTTGAAGGCGAATGAGACTGTAATGAAGTTACTGCCCAGGACTGATTAGTCTGCCAGTTGCCGAATCCGGTTTCAGAACTGTCCCTAAATGTAATACTTCCGTTTCCGGTAAGGATATATTTTGTTTCCGTATAAACCACATCAGAATCATTCTGTTTAAATTTAATAACAACAGGAACTGCAGAATTCTCAGGCAATGCTCCTGACAATGTAAACCCGAATAACGAACTGTCTGCAGCAAATGAATTCATTACAGAAAAGTTATAATATGTTATTGGTATATTGATATAATATGATGGTGAAGTACATTCAATCTTAACATTCTGAGCTGCCTGAAGTCCTTTATTTTTAAACTTAATTTTAAGAGTCCCGGATTCCCCCGGAGAATAAACAGACTTATTCAGTGCAACCGAAACTGGATAAACATATGCTCCGGCAAGCATTGCAAAATACTGGTTTGCAAATAACATTCCCTGAGCAAGAGGAATTATCTCGGATTGTGTTGGCCAGAAACCTGTAAGTCCGGTTTCAGGTGTCATGGCAATTATTCTGTGCGGCGAATGAACCGAATCATTGTAATACCAGTCGTCAGCACATCCTCTTACTTTGTAAAGAACTGTCTGAAAAGGAGTTCCGGTTGTGTAATGATTATACTGTGTCATATCGGCAAGATACTCATTGAATTTTGCATCATCCGGTGTCGGTATCGGATCCTGCCAAGCCCAAGGTTTGATAAGATAATTTCCGTAAGTATGAGCTCCTAAAATCGCCGAGAAATTTCTCGAGTTTACAAACTTCATCGCAGCTCGTGTTTCAAGTTCTGAGAACGGTGAAACTCCTCTGTATGTATCATTTGACGCGACAGTACTCGAACCGTTGTTTGCCGAATTCCAGTACTGATACAATCCGTAATTTCTGTTAAGATCAACTCCGTAACTGGATCCGTTGTTCTTTCTGTTTTTTCTCCATAATCCTCCGCCTCCCGGATTTGTAGTTTCATTGTAAACATATCCGTCAGGATTAAGCACGGGTGTGAAATACAATTCCCTGTTTTTCAGAATAAAAGTTGCAAGAGGATCAGTATTGTAATTTTCAAACAGCCAGTACATAAAATAAATTATCTGTTCCATACTTTCCGGTTCTCTCGCATGTATTAGAGAATGATACCAGACTTCCGGTCTTCCTGTCGGAGCGTTTGGACTGTTTGATACTCTCACTGTCCATATCTGTCTGTTCTGAACTGTCGAATCAATCGAAAATTTAGCCGAGATTAATCCGGGATATTCCATTCGCATCGAGTCGAGTTCAGATACAACCTCACTGTATTTCATAAAACCGCCCATGCTTCCGTAAATATTATGACTTACATTAAAAGAGGTTTTAGAATCTTCAATAGCTTTGTTTATTTCGGTAGGTGACATTTTAGGCAATGATTCATAATATCTCAGCCAGTTGTCTATTAATACCTGATATGCTATTCCGCTTTTTTTCAGTGAATTAATTTCGCTTTCAGATAACCATGCTTCAGTAAAATCCATTTTTCTTACAGAATGGTCAATATGCAGATCAAAACCGGCAAGTTTGTCAAAATCAGAAGTTGTTTTTGTATAAATTCTGACTTTGGAATAATTTTCAATTTTGTCAGACTGACTAAAAATTAAATCCGAATTTACAAGACTGATGGAAAATATAAAGACTGCACAGTAAAATAATTTAAGTGGATTCATGATTAAATAATTTATTGATTAAAAAAGGTAAGTTCTTCCGAAAGATGAATTGTGTTATTTACAATAAATTACATTTTTATATAATAAAAAAAGACTGAAAAGAAAATCCTTTCAGTCTTTTTTTTTATAAATTATTTTATTTCCGGTTTAACCGGTATGCTAACAATATCTTAACGGATTACTTTTCTCCGACTCTGTTTATGTTTTGATCATTATTGTTAACGCTTTCTTTATTATTCAATTGCGTAGCAGAATTTTTTCTTCTGCTGCTCAATTCCTTTCTATTTTTAATCTTTGCTTCGGATTCATTGTTTTTTACATTTACTTGCTCGTCATATTTTTTCGCTGTTTCATATTTTTGTCTGACTGCATCTGAACTGAATTCCGGAGTAATGTTATTTTCGGAAATTGTAAGAGGTTCAGCTCCCGGAGGCGCAACTATTCCAACTCCAAGATTATTTTCTGTAATTGATAAGTCTGATGCGTCAACAAACAAATCTCCCGTTACATCTTCCTGTACATATCCCGAAAGTCCGAGCGAGGCACCGTTTTCCGCAGCGCTGACATCTGATCCGTCAATATAGCCGTCATGAAATATATCCCCGCTGTACTGACCTTTGTAAAACGGTGAGATGCTGACTGTCGCCATATTATTTCCGTATGATTCACCGTTCGGAACGAAGTTATGATGTGAACTGCTGCCTCTTGCATAACCAATTCCGATATTGCTCCAGGTCTCAATGCTGTTTCTGTGTTCAACTACTCTGTAGTAAGTACCGCTCAAAGCTTTATTAAAAAATAAGTTATCTACGATAGCATTACCTCCTAAAATACTTTTCGCTGAATCAACTCTGATATTAGGGAAATCTGTACGTGCAAGATAAACCTTTACAGTATCAGGATAGAAATTATAAGGATTAAAAGGAATAAAAAGTCCTTCGATAATAAGTCCTATACTGCTTGCAACCGGGGATGCCAGAGACTGAAGACAGATATTATCCAGATATAGATTATTTCCGAATCCGCTCACTGCTTTGAATCTGATTTTTGTTGTTCCTGCAGGAAGTGAAAAAATTGTTGGTCTCCACTGATCTCCTGATGCCGGTGAAAAATTACTGATTCTTGGAACAGTGTTCAGCGGTGCGGTTCCGCTTTCATCTCCCCATAATCTTGCAACATTTGTAAAAGTATTTCCGCCGTTTGTTGAAGACTCAATTATAAGAGAATCTCTGTTGCTGAACCATGGAGAATAAGCTCTGTCAAATGTAAGATATGTACCGGCTGCAGTTGGCAGAAATTTATCCGTTACTATAGATTGTGTAACTCCGGCAGATGCATTCCAGAAATCAAACTTGGCAGAACCTGAACCTGAAGCATATGCACTCGGAGTTTGTCTCGTCCAGTATAATGTACCTGTATATTGTTCCAGATTAAAATCCGTCGGAGGGAATGTTACACTTGCAAAGTCCTGGCATATTGTCGGCTGTGAAATATCCAGAGCACCAGCCCAGCAGTTTGGTCTGTTTGTTCCTACCGGTGCAGCTTTGTCATCCATCCATACTGCTACAACTTTTCCCACACTCTGTGTGATTCCGATATAATCTCCCATATATCCGCCGCCGAATGGTGACATTTGTTTCGGTTTGAAGTTATGATCTGAAATTCTTACATCTCCCCATGTTGTTCCACCGTCAACTGATCTCGATATATATACCGAACATGAATCTCCTGATGATGCAAAGTTTCTGTTGTCATAATATACAACATTCACACCTCCGTCTGAATCTACGCAAATTGCAGGAAAGAACTGAACTTTTCCGTTATTCAGTGCATCCTGATTTACCCGGATTCCGGCTGACCATGTAACTCCGTTATCAGTAGAACGATGAATTACAACGTCTGCATCTGTACCTGCAGGAGCAAGATTTAACTGACTTACTACAATATAAATCCATCCGTTTCTTACTCCGCCGGATTTATCGATTGCTATTCTTGGAAATCCGTTTGTTCTTATTCCCCAACCGTTAAAAGAACTGGATCTGCTTCCGTTATCATCGAAAATATTTTCCGTAGCTGTATACGAAGTTCCTCCGTTGGTTGAAACAGCCAGTCCTACAAAATCTTCCGTAAAAGGAGATGAAGTCACACCTGCTGTCCAGGTGACATAAACTCTTCCGTCAGGTCCGACTGCAACATCATGACCCTGTGCATTATGTCCTGCAGGAGTTGCATTGATTGTCAGAGGAGTTGACCAGTTCAGTCCGGAATTAGTAGTTCTGGAAACTCTTCCGTTTGCCGGGCTTGTTGAAAAACTTGTCCATGCAAAATATGAATTACCGTAATAAGGACTGGAAGGAGAATCATCGGTTCCGGCTAAATTCTTGTCGGCACCTCCGTCGCTTGCGACCTGAATCGTAGTTGACCAGGTTGCTCCGTTGTTTGTAGATCTGTTTGCACCCATTCCTGTTACAGATCCGAAATTGGTGGTACTTGTTAAATGTGTAAAAAGGAAAACACCGTTTTTATCAATAGTCGGACCCGGATCTCCGCGCTGATCATTTGTTGAAGCACCTGGAAGAGTTTCGGTTCCTGTCCAGTTCAATCCGCCGTCTGTTGATACATAAACTCCTGAGTTGATAAGACCTGTGCTGAAAACATAAGCATTCGAAGAAGCAAACAGTATGTTTCTGTTTGCAGGGCTGCTTACAATCGGGACTTCGGACTGTGAATAGTCATTTGTTCCCGAAGGATGAACCCGGACATTAGGATAAGTGACCATCACACCGATTGGTGTATTAGTCATTTGCGGGCTTGTGGAAAATTGTTTGATTTCAACAGGATTATTCGGAAGCCTGACATAGTCAGCTGCCATGTTAACGGCCGTCCTCGGATCCTGATTCCATCTCGGATCGTCATTGCCGGATGTGAATCCGGAATAAAGCATCCAGGATGAAGTAATAAGTATTGCAATCAGCAATAATTTTGCTTTCATTGTTTCCCTTTCTTTTAATTTGTTAATTATGGAAAAAATTCTTATGCGAAGTGTTCTATTTTCTTCGGTTTAATATTTTCAGGTATAAAAAAAAAGCAGTAAATGAAACATTACTGCTTTCTTTAATTTATTTTTGATGATTAAAATAGTTATTTCAGAATTTAATCACAACTAATCTTTTTATTATTATTTTAATTCAGTTTTTTTTTCAGATTTTATTCCTTTCACGGCTTTTACATTTACATCATTTTTAATTCTTACCGGAGCCGCTCCCGGAGGAGTTTCAGCCAGTATACCGGAATTGTTTTCTACTATAGATAGGTCTTCCGCATCACAAAAATAATCACCTGTCAGATCCTCTGCTACATAGCCTTCAAATCCGGACAACACGGCATTTTCAATCTGGCTTACGTCTGATGCATCAATAATTCTGTCATCATTTATATCTCCGCTGTAAATGCAGTATTTGGATGAGATTAAAATTAAATTACTGTTGTATGCCTGAGTAGCAGCCGACGTGAAATCATAGCTGAAAGTTACTCCTGATGTAAATAACTCGCCACCGTTTTTACTCCACGTTTCAAGTCCGTTCCTGCTTTTTACCTGAAGATAGTATGTACCTGTAGGAGCATTTGCAAACAGGAATGAACCTGTATATGTAATCGAATCAATCACCGATTTTGCCGAATCTACTATACTGTACGGCGATGATGTATTTCTCAAATAAACTCTTGCTGTATCTCTTATATTCAGTTTGTTTAAAGAAATATTGTAATAACCGTGCATTATCAGCTTAATACTGGATGCAACTGCAAGTCCTACATTTAGTCTTACTTTAACTTCTTTAGAAGGTGTAACGGGATCATTTGAACTTACCAGAAGTTTTCCGGTATATGTTCCTGCCGATAATCCGTTATTGAAAAATTTAACGTCGACATTCTGATTACCTGATGGTATTACACTGCCTGCAGTGGGATTTTCAGTAAGCCACGCCAGTCCTCCTTTTTCTATTCTTACAGCAAGATTGTCATGAATATAATTAGCATTATAAACTATCTGATTCCCGTCCGTTCCTGTTGAATTTTCATGACCGACTGTTGAAGAGTTTAATGGTGTCAGTCCGTTAAGATACTGAT
>JAEUSI010000113.1 GCA_016788375.1 Ignavibacteria bacterium
AAGTATTAATAAATAATATTAATTTTTATTTAATCAAATATTAAGTTACTATGGAATATAATAGCAATTACAGAGGAGTTAATGGATGGTTGTTATTTTTTTGTATCCTTCTTGTTTTTTTTACGCCTTTAGCAACTTTGTTTACAATAATAAAATCCTATAGTGAACTTAACAATTTCTTTTCTCAATATCGCGGATTGAAAACCGTATTTGTGCTGGATACAGTAGTTAGTTTTATAATAACAATCTTTAGCGTTCATGCGGGAATTTCTCTTTATAACATAAAGCCAAATGCAGTTAAAATAGCTAAAAGATATCTGATAATAAATTTAGGCTATCATTTTTTTGCTGCAATTATACCATTTACTGCCGGTCTGCCTTCTTATGCTGAAGATGCAATGGTTCCAGAGGCATTTAAATCAACTATACAGGGGTTTATTGGATTCAGTATTTGGTTTTCATATCTTAATAAATCCAAAAGAGTAAAAGCGACTTATTATTCTCTTCCTGAAATGACTGAAAGTGATTATTTAAGACGTGGATATGAATACCCCGATTCTGATACTATTGAAACAATGATAAATTTAAATAGGGAAATACGTCTTAATCCCTCAAATGCAAAAGCTTTTAACAACCGCGGAAATGCTCTCGTTGAGTTGAAGAATTACAAAAAAGCAATTGAAGATTATACTAAAGCTATTGATTTGGAAAAAAATAAAGCAAGAGCATTTACAAATAGAGGCTTTGCTTATGAAAAATTAAAAGAGTATGAAAAGGCAATAGAAGATTATAAAACTGCGATAAGTATCCTCCCTAATTTTGCCGCTTTCTATGACAATCTCGGTCATGCATATTTAAGAAGTAAAGATTACTCAAATGCAGTCTCAAGCTACAGAAAATGCATTGATTTAGAAAACAAAAGATTTAGTGCTATGCTTGGTCTGGCTGAAGCATATTATGAAAGCGGAGATGCTGAAAAATCAAAATATTATCTTGATGAAGCAAAAACAATAGAACCGAGACTCTTAGAAGGAATGTCAGGCATTGAAAAAATTGAAAAAGAAGGTTGGAATTTTTCGGATGAGGACAAGGAAGAATTAAGAAAGCTATTTGGCTGAATAACTTTTCTGTCAGTAAAGTAAAATTGATTTAGCATTTATCAAAAATCAAATTATTCAAAAAAATGAATTGACATTTACAATGAAAATAAGTTTTAGTATTGGTTCACCGGAAAGTGGAAATATGGGAAAAATATTATAGAATAATAAAAACTAATTTGTCCATTTCAATTATGTTTTTTCTTGCTTCAGATATTTTGTTTTCTCTCACTTATCATTGTTCTTTAAATCTTCTAAACATAATATCTTCAAGCGTTAAATAATGTAATGAACAGTTTAATCTTTTGTATTAAAAAACACTACAAATTCTTCCAAAGTCATTGAACTTAGAGAGATCAAGGACTTTTATGCAATAATCAAAATTGATATTTTTAAAGAGAAGTAAAGTCCGTTGTATGTCACGCTCGAATTCATTTTCTAAGACCAAAGACTTATAAACAATACTAAACTTCTGCTCCCGCAGTTTGACATCGCAAGGAAAAAATAGAATCCCTGAATGAAATTTTTGCAGAGTGCCTTGCTGAAAAAGGAAATTTACTTTTAAATAATCAGATAATTATTTGTAAACAAAAAAATTATTATATGAAAAAAGAAAAAAATACTCTTGTAAATCAGATTCACAGATATTTCGGTTGTGAGTTTAACAACAGTCTATGGGATTATTTTGATAAAAAGGACCGAACAGATGAAGAAAACGATGATATGATTGGAATTGCATTTTCAGCGCTTACACACTGGAAGATATATTCCGGAGGAACGGCTGCGAATGTTCAGAGAGGTGAATATATGATTGCCAAAGCTTTTTATAAAGCCGGAAACAGGAAGGAATCCATGATTCATGCTGAAAAATGTCTTAAGATATCGGAAGAGTTCAAATCCGAAATGAAGGATTTTGACTTTGCTTTTGCAAATGAAATTATGGCGCTTGCACATGATTTAAACGGCAATAAATCCGGATTTGAAAAATTCAAAGAAATCGCACGGAAAAAAGGTGAAGAAATTCAGGAAGAAGGCGACAGAAGAGTATATTTTGTGGAATTTAAAAAGAGTTTTGGTGAAAGTTAGCCTTGCATTATTCTGAAGTTTGTAAAAAAATTACATTAACAGCTTGTTTTCTTATATTTTAAGAAAAAAAGTAATCTGAATTTCATAAAATGGTTTGAAATTTCACTCAATAATTTGTATTTTGAATTCCTTAAACAGGAAAAATAAACAAACGGGGCTATAGCTCAGTTGGTAGAGTGTCTGAATGGCATTCAGAAGGTCAGCGGTTCGACCCCGCTTAGCTCCACACCCGGAAATTAATTCAAAATTTAAAATAAATAATTAATAATGTTTGCAATAGTAAATATAAACGGATGTCAGTATAAAGTTAAGGAAAATCAGAGAGTCTTCGTTCCGAAAATGAAGGAAGAAATCGGAGCAAAGGTTGTTTTCGACGAAGTTCTGATGTTTTCGCCTGATGATAAATCATTTGAAATCGGAGCGCCTAAACTTTCGAAGAAAGTCGAAGCAACAGTTCTTGATCATGTAAAAGACGATACCGTAATAGTTTTCAAGAAAAAAAGAAGAAAAGGATATAAAGTCAGAAACGGTCACAGACAGAGTTATACATCAGTTCAGATCAATTCTATTTCCTGAGATTCTGATAAAATTTAATATTAATATTTAATCATATAAATAATGGCACACAAAAAAGGACTCGGAAGTTCCAAGAACGGAAGAGATTCAAATTCAAAAAGACTCGGAGTCAAGAAATTCGGCGGTGAATTCGTAAAAGCCGGAAGTATTTTACTCCGTCAGCGCGGGACAAAATTTCTTCCCGGAAATAACGTAGGACTCGGAAGAGATTATACAATTTTTTCTCTTATAGACGGAAATGTAAAATTCACCACTCAGAAAGGCAGAAAAACTTTACATGTTCTTCCTCTTGAGAATGCATAATAATTGTTTTACAAAATTATAATCAAAGGTTATTCCGGGAAACCGGTTTAACCTTTTTCATTTTAATAATCTTAAAAACTAAATCAGTATGAAAGTAACAGTTGTCGGTGCGGGAAATGTCGGTGCAACCTGTGCCAATGTGATTGCACATAAGGAACTCGCGAATGAAGTAATTCTCGTTGATATAAAAGAAGGCATTGCTGAAGGTAAAGCGCTTGATATCTGGCAGACATCGGGTATTAATAATTACGATACAAGAGTCAAAGGAGTAACAAATGATTATTCAAAGACAACGGATTCTGAAGTTGTGGTTATTACTTCAGGTCTTCCGAGAAAACCCGGGATGAGCAGGGACGATCTTATTTCCACAAACGCTGCAATAGTAAAATCCGTGACGGAAAATGTAATCAAACATTCTCCCGAAGCAATTCTCATAGTTGTATCAAATCCTCTTGATGTTATGACTTACTGCGCTTATTTAAATTCAAAACTCCCTTCTTCAAAAGTCATGGGAATGGCGGGAATACTTGATACAGCAAGATACAGGGCTTTTCTTGCAGATGCGATTAACTGCTCTCCGAAAGATATTCAGGCAATGCTTCTCGGAGGACACGGGGATACGATGGTTCCACTGCCGAGATACACTACCGTGAGCGGGATTCCGGTAACTGAACTGATTGACAATGAAAGACTTGACCTGATCGTTGACAGAACAAAAAAAGGCGGAGGTGAACTTGTAGCTCTGATGGGAACATCCGCATGGTATGCTCCCGGCGCTGCTGCGGCACAGATGGTAGAATCCATTTTAAAAGATCAGAAAAGAATTTTCCCTGTCTGCGCATGGCTGCAGGGAGAATACGGAATGAAGGATATTTATCTCGGTGTGCCTGTTGTGCTCGGTAAAAACGGAATCGAAAAGATTATTGAATTAAAACTTAATGAAAGCGAGATGAAACTTCTTGCGGATTCTGCAAAAGCAGTTAAGGAAGTGATGAATGTGCTGGATAATCTGGGTTAACTGTTAAAGAATAAAATTATTTTTTTACTGAAGGAGACATTCTCAAAAATGTCTCCTTTTTTATTTGTTAATACAGAGTGTAAATTCCGTTCCGTCGTCTGAAGACGAACATTTGAATTCATCAACAAGCGATCTGATAATAAATATTCCTCTGCCGCTTTCCTTGAGAAGATTTTCGGCAGAAGTCGGGTCCGGAAGTGATTCAATATTAAATCCGCTGCCCTCATCTTTGATTTTTATTTTAATTGATCTTTCATCGTATTCAATCGTCATAAAGACCTTTTTATCCGGACTTTCATTGTTACCGTGTACAATAGCATTTACGAGAGCTTCAGAGCATGCAATCTGAAAGTTTATGAACTTTTCCGGAGGAAGGTTTATTGCCCCGTTTATTTCCTCAAGTCTTGATTCAAATTTTCTTATTTCATTCCTGTCACTGCTGATTACAAGGTCAATTTTTTTCAAAATGAATTACGGTTTGATTAAATAAAAATATTAAAATAAATCTTTATTACATATTCCATAATATATTCATCAGAAGATAAACAGCCGAATTATTCTGCGAAGGATTTGAATACCTTACATATTCAAGTCCTCCGTTAATGTTAATTACGGAATTATTATTCAGATAAAAATTCAGCGTTCCTATCGGTCCGTAAGTTTTGTAATTGTTTGCAAGTGTTTTAACGGCATTCTCATACAAATATCTGTCCTGTTGAAAAAACTTAAACCCGATTCCTATATTTACAAATCCGTTCAGAAGATAATTTACGGAAGGATTTAAAAGTTGTTCTTCATAATAGGCAATGGGTTTCACTGAAAAGCTTGTATTGTTAAACTGCCCCTGTTCGTAATATTTAAGTATCCCGTAAAATCCAAGATTGAACTTCGAAGTGAAAAAATAAGTGGTGGAATCGGCAATGCTCAGTTGTCTGTAGGAAAAACTCTGAATCTGCGAAATTATATCTTCATAATCATAGACTGTGTAGTTTGCAAGCACCTGAACAAAATTCTTTGTTGTCAGATTTTTAACGGGAGAGTATGAGCTGAGCGAAGAAAGCCGGTAAATTTTATTTTTATTGTTGTTGGCGCTTCTTTCAGAGTAAATGTAATTCATTCTGGAAAAAATAATATCGAATCTTGTTTCAATGTTGAAATTAATAAGATTATTATAAATGTGATATATTGATGCAAAGTTGCCGAACTCATCCCTGTCGTCATAGTTTTCGTCAAAATCAGTATCATATCTCAGTGCAGAAGCAGAACCTGAAACGCCGAATGTATTAGTATTCGAAATCAGATAGGATAAATCAAGAATAAGCGAAGTTCTGCCGCTGTTGTTGTTCTTGTTCTTTTCCGCTTTCTCCAGCTCAGCAATCTGAGCAGGCGTAAGTCCGGCAGTATTCAGTAGACTGTGGTTTTCCGCTCTTTCGTTGTATATAATTTTAAACTGTGAATTAAGCCTGCTGAGATTATAATTAAGCACTGCGGAAAGCTCGAGATCGTTTTCAAGAATTTTTGTGTCATAAACATTTTCATAAAGGATTGTTGACGAAGGAGCTTTAAACTGAAATTCCTTTGTAATGTCACGGTTAACATAAAATCCTCCAAGTGTAAGGAGCAGATTTCCCGTAAACGAATAATTAAGATTATCCCCGGCATAAAAATAATTTTCCGATCTTTTTTCAATATTGTTTTTAATGTTGTAAAGATAAATAATGCTTGACGTTGCCGGAAAAAAGAAATCGTTTCTGAGATTATAATACCTTACAGTCCCCCTGTTATCGGCTTCCCGGGAGAATCTTTTATACAGACTGAATGTCAGATCATAATTATGATTCTGCTTTCTGTTAAGATTTTCATAAAACAGAACAAGGTTAGCATCGGCGGAATAATCGCTGAGCATATAATTCTGCGCGCTGCCGCTGAGTATTCCGCTGAATCCGGTATTGTATTCTCCGATCTGATCTTCGGTTTTGAAACCGAGCTTTGTATCCAGCAGGACATTATTCTGAAGACGCAGATTCAGATCTGAAAAATAATATCTGCTGTTGTTCTGATTGGTTTCGACATTTTTATCGTCTGAGAGAAACATATTCTGCAGACCTGCCCCGGCATCAAAGTTATCATTTACTTTGTAATAAAACAGGAATCTGAAATTATTATAATCCCTGAAATAATTTATATTAAGCTTTGATACATTGGACAGGAAATAGTTTCCGACAGAAACGCCGAATCTTTTGTAACTGTAATTATAGTTTGCCACTGAATTAAGATATGCAAGATTAATGTCATTATACAGGTTGGTGCTGATGAAATTTCCAGTATAGACAGAATCCGGCATAACCGGAATAACCTGCGCTCCTGAATACCTGACAGTGATGACAGATATCAGTATTATGTTAATCAAACAGGCTTTCATAGGAAATTTTCTTTGATTCCTGTTCCGGATTCAGATTACGGAAAATGTTTTCCAGATTGGTATAGTTTTCAGAGCGCTTCAGTTCATCTGTCTTTGAATCAATCACAATCCTGCCTTTGTCAAGAAGAATTATTTTTGTTGAAACTTTTTCAATTGTGTCAAGAAGATGCGAGCAGTAAAGAATAGTTTTGCTTTTTGATAGCAGATAAGTGATCAGATCCTGAAAAATAAAAATAGCGTTGGCATCAAGCCCGTTAAGCGGTTCATCGAAGAAAATGATTTCGGGATTATGAATGACGGCAGAGGTTATAAGAACTTTTTGTTTATTGCCCTTTGAAAGATTTCCGATAGAATCGTCAAGCAGATCGCTGAACTGAAACAGCTCTGAAAAATTATCAAGCCTTCTTTTTAACAGACTTTCATCAATGCCTCTGATAGTTCCGATGAAACTGATGTATTCCTTCGGAGAAAGAGAGTTGAACATATTTGCCGTTTCCGGAACATATCCCGTAATCTGCTTTACTTCAAACGAATTTGTTTTTACATTAATATCATTAAGATGAACGCTTCCGGAATCAAAATCGAGAACCCCTGTAAGAATCTTTACGGTTGTGGATTTTCCGGCGCCGTTAGTTCCGATATAACCGCAGATTTCGCCTTTACCGATTTCAAATGACACATTATCCAGCGCAGTTACATTTCCCGGATATCTTTTGACAAGATTCTTTACGGAGATCATAAAAAAATTTTGTAAATAAAACAATAATCGCAAGACTTAACAAGTATAAAACTATAGGATTATTGAGAAAGTGATTTTAGACAAATCACGGGGTTTATAAGCGGAATGATTCTCAAGGAACAGGATTCTGAAACAAGTTAAGCATGACATTGAGACGGCGATAAATTATCTATTCAAATTAATCTGTTTTTTCTATATTGATTTACTTATAAAACAGAAATTTGATTGAACAAATACAAGCCGCTTCCGAGAAAATTTTATTTAAGGGACACGGTAACAGTTTCTAAAGAGCTTCTCGGAAAGGTTATTGTAAGAACTGCAGGCAGTAAAATTATAACTGCAAGGATAACAGAAACCGAAGCATATATCGGAGAGCATGACCCGGCATCGCATTCGTATAAAAAAATTACAGAAAGAAATAAAGTTATGTATGATAAAGGCGGACTGGTTTACGTTTATTTTATTTACGGAAATTACAATTGTTTTAACATTGTCACCGGAAAGAAAGGCGAAGGCAATGCCGTTCTTATCAGAGCAGCAGAGCCGCAGGAGGGAACGGAAGCCATGAAAAAATTCAGAGGTAAAATCAAAAACATCCATGAGCTGACAAACGGTCCTGCTAAACTGTGTATGGCTTTGAATATTGACAGAAAACTCTACGGCGAAGATGCTTCGAAAAACGGAAGTGTTTTTATATCCGAACCTCTGAAGAATGAAAAGTTTGAAATTGTGACGACAAAAAGAATCGGAATTACCGAAGGCAGGGATTTTCCGTACAGATTTTTTATAAAGGACAATCCATTTGTTACAAAACATAAGTTTAACAGGGAAAAAATTTATAACTAACATTGTATTATGAAAATAAAATTTTGCGGAGCGGCACAGACAGTTACAGGTTCACAGCATTTGCTTGAAATAAACGGCAAAAAAATTCTTCTTGACTGCGGGCTTTATCAGGGTAAAAGAGAGGAAGCTTACGATATTAACAGGCATTTTCTTTTTGATCCGTATGAACTTCACTGCGTAATTCTTTCTCATGCGCATATAGACCATTCGGGAAATCTGCCGATGCTTTATTCGAGGGGTTTCAGCGGTGATATTTATACGACAAGCGCTTCGAGGGATTTATGCTCAATTATGCTTCTTGACAGCGCTCATATTCAGGAAAGTGATATTAAGTATGTTAATAAAAGAAGACTCAGAAAAAACCTTGTTCCGTTTCATACATTATACACGACGGAGGATGCAAAGAATGTAATAAAGAACTTCAAGACAGTTTCATACAGAAAAAAATTCTGCATAGACGGAATGTGCGAGAAAGTAAGCGTTGAATATTTTGATGCCGGACATATACTAGGTTCGGCTATGATGGTACTTGAGATAGAAGAAAACGGAAGGAAGTTCAGATTCGGATTTACCGGAGACATTGGAAGACCGGGGCTTCCGATACTGAGGGATCCTGAGTTTATGGGGGATGTGCAGTTTCTTATTACAGAATCCACATACGGAGGCAGAGTTCACGATAAATCAAACATGATGGATGATCAGCTTGCTGCTGTTCTGAAGGAAGCGATATCAAGAGGCGGGAAAATCATTATACCTGCGTTCAGCGTCGGAAGAACGCAGGAGATTGTTTATTCGCTTTCAAAACTTTTTGATTCAAAAATCATAGACAGAATTCCCGTATTCATTGACAGTCCGCTTTCAACAAAAGCCACGGATATTTTCAGACTTCATCCTGAATGTTACGATAAGGAATTTTCGGACCTGATAATTAACGGCAATGAAGTATTCGAACTGCCGAATCTCCGTTATGTAAAAGACGTGGAAGAATCTAAGAGTCTTAATTCGCTTAATGGAAGCTGTCTGATAATTTCGGCATCGGGAATGGCTGAGTCAGGGCGGGTGCTTCATCATCTGAAGAATAATATTGAAGACCCGAAGTCAACTGTGCTTATTGTCGGATTTATGGCGGAACATACCCTGGGACGCAGACTCATTGAAGCAAAGGATGAGTCCGGAGCGGAAGTGAAAATATTCGGAGATGAGTTTAAAGTTCATGCAAAAATAGTAGTTCTGAATTCATTCTCTGCGCATGCGGACAAGGATGAATTAAAAGAATACTTCGATAAATTTGACAGGAATATACTCGAAAAAATATTCCTTGTTCACGGAGAGCCTGATCAGCAGATGATATTCAGGGATACTTTAAAAAGCATGAATTTCAGAGATGTCAGCATACCTTACAAAGGAGAAACATTTGAATTATAAAAAGGATAATACTGAATTGACAAATCTGAAATTTCCTATCGGTGAATTTGTAATTCCGGATAAAATCACAGATGAGGATATTAAGAAATATATAAACACTATTGAAACTCTTCCTTCCAGACTGACTGAACTTGTTTCGGGTTTTTCGGAAAAACAGTTCGGAACAGTATACAGGGAAGGCGGTTGGAATGTAAGGCAGGTGATAAATCATGTTGCTGACAGT
>JAEUSI010000114.1 GCA_016788375.1 Ignavibacteria bacterium
ATTTCAGGGACAAAAATGTTAAAATCATAAAGCTGAGAGAACAGAAAACAACAGACTTCGAAAAGAGCCTGAATTATTGTCTGAAAAATAATCTTGATGAAATTATTGTTTTCGGAGCTTCAAGCATGAGACCGGATCATACATTCAATAATTTAAGCGTTCTGAAAAGATATTACAGAAAACTTAATATTAAATTCATCTCCGGAGAATTTGAAATTTTTTATGTTAACAAAAGCATAAAATTTGATTATAAACCGGGCGAGACAGTTTCATTCCTTGCATTTCCTGCTGCAAAAGGAGTCCGTACGGGAGGATTGAAATACAGGCTCAGAGGTGAAAGCCTGGAATTCGGAAAGCGCGAGGGAACTCTTAATGTGTCCGTTTCAAAAAAAATTTCAATCGAATTTGAAAGCGGGAATTTACTTTTATTCAGAAAACATTTCTTAAATTAATCTGGATTATTGAAAAATTATTTCACTACAAACGATTATCTGATAGTTATCGGGTACTTTGTGATAATGACAATAATCGGACTGAGAACAAAGTCCGCGGAAGGTTCCGTTAAGGATTATATTATAGCCGGAAGAACTCTGACTCTTCCTGCATTTGTCGCTACACTTGTTTCGACTTTTTACGGTGGTATTCTCGGAATCGGCGAGTTTACATTCAATTTCGGAATTTCAGGCTGGCTGCTTTATGCATTTCCGTTTTATTTTTTCATTCTGATTTTTGCTTTTTTTCTTTCCGGTAAAATAAGGAAAGCTCATTTATATACCATTCCCGATAAACTCGATCTTGTTTACGGTAAAAAAGTCAGTATTTTCGGAGGTATTCTTGTATTCCTTCTGTCGACTCCTGCGCCTTATCTATTCATGATGGGAATAATCATGAAATATATTTTCGGTGTCAGGTTGTCTGTTTCAATGATTATCGTTCTTGTTTTTTCCGTTATTATTCTCATAAGAGGCGGTCTTAATGCCGATGTAAGAGTAAATATATTTGAATTTATCGCAATGTTTGTCGGATTCGGAATTATTCTTCCGTTTTGTTTCAATACTCTAGGAGGCTTTGAATATCTTGAATTAAGGCTTCCTGAGAATTATCTGACCCTGACAGGAGATTTAAGTCTTCAGTATTTTATGGTATGGTTTTTTATAGGAGCATGGGTGCTTGTTGACCCGGCATTTCATCAGAGGTGCTATGCGGCAAAAAGCAAAAAGACTCCGAAAAGAGGAATTCTTATTTCACTGTTTTTCTGGATTGTGTTTGACTTTATGACTACCACAGCAGGACTTTATTCCAAAGCGTATTTTATCAAAGGAAATGTAAAACCGCTTTATTCTTTCCCGTCACTTGCTAATGAAATACTTCCTCCTGTTGCCAAAGGAATTTTTTATCTCGGCATAATTGCAACTATTATGTCAACTCTGCATTCTTATATTTTTGTTTCTTCCACTACTTTCGGCAGGGATATAGTTGCAAGATTCAGAAATGAAACTGAAAGCAGCAAATTATATAACAGGACAGGTCTTGCAGTTAGCGCATTCTTTTCATTTTTAATCGCTTATGCAATTCCTTCCGTTATAAATATCTGGTATGCAGTCGGAACAATTATTATTCCTGCTCTTCTCATCAGCATTATATCGGCGTATTTTGAAAAGCTCCAGATTCATTCAAAATATATATTCGCTTCTATGACAGTATCATTTTTAACATCACTGATTTTACTTGTTTTCGGAATTTATTTCGGATCGTCGGAAAAACCCGCTCTGTTTCTTGGTCTGGAGCCGATGTATCCCGGCATGGTTCTTGGGCTGGGAATCTATCTGTACGGATACAGCAGAAGGAAATATCTGAAAACTGAATCCGATTATCAGTGATATTTTACTTCAAATTATTTTTGAATTTAATTTCCCGATGAATTTTTTAAAGAAAATATTCCCTGCTTTAATTATCCTCTTTTTTGTAAGGGGAATTTCTTTTTCTCAGGATTCAGGAACTGAACTGATAAGCGATACAATTAAAATAGAACTTTTTTCAAAACCGGGAATTGATACGAATAAAATTAATGTTTTTCCGAAAAAATATTCTTCTAAAAAAACAGCCCTTGTATTAAGCGGAGGCGGAGCAAGAGGAATTTCACAGTTAGGTGTGCTTGAGATTCTCGAACAAAACAGAATATACCCGGATATGATTGTCGGGACAAGCATAGGAAGCATCGTAGGAGGTTTTTATTCATCCGGTTATAAAGTTTCGGAAATCGAAAATATTCTGTACAGGTTCAACTGGAACAGAGCTCTGAGCCTGACAAACAAGTATCAGAGGACTTCATTGTTTCTTGAGCAGAAAAAAATCCAGGACAGGAGTTTACTTACTATTCCTCTTGACGGAATAAAACCGGTTTTGCTTCCATCTTCATTTTCAAACGGACAGTATCTGAGCGAGAAAATAAATTCATATATTCTGAATTCCAGATATCACAGCAGAAGCAGTTTTTCGGATCTGATGATTCCGTTTTATGCAGTTGCGACTGATCTTGACAACGGTCACAGGGTCATTCTTGACAAGGGAAATCTCAGCGAATGTATTAAAGCATCATTTACTTTTCCGCTGCTTTATTCACCGATAAATATTGACGGGAAGAATCTGGTTGACGGAGGTCTTACCGAAAATATTCCGGTCAAGTCAGCCAAAGACCTCGGAGCAGATTATATTATTGCCGTGAATTCAACAAGTCCTCTCCGCAAAAATAAGGAACTCAATGATCCTATAAACACTGCCGATCAGATACTTTCTATCACTATGACTCAGCTGAATACTCTTCAGCTTAAAGATGTAAATGAAGTTATTACGCCTGATCTGAAAAATCACCAGTCAACTGATTTTTCAAAAATTAAATATCTCATAGACAAAGGAAAGGAATCCGCCGCCGGAAAAATCCAGGAAATTATAAAAGGTATTGATTCAGTTGAAATGTCCGAATCAAAGTACTTCAATAACTTCATTATTAATCCCGTTGTCAGAGTAAATTCCGGTATTCTGAAAAATGAAATCAACGATACAATCCAGATACTGACCGGGGAAAATTTCGAGAAGTACACTTCAATCGAGAAAAATCTAAAAATGATTTATAAGACGGGGTATTTCAGCAATGTATCTGCGGTTATTACGCGTGACGGAAATTCGGCATTTATTACTTATAATCTTGAATGCAATCCTCCGCTTAAAAATATCAGCTTTGAAAATAAATATGAATTTCTTGACAGTCTGGTAAACAGCTTCAGGCATAACAATATCAACAAGACCATGAATCACTATGATTATATTGATTTTTATAATGATATACTCGGTAAACTGCGGAGTAATTCATACTCGCTTGTTGACATAACGGAATTTCATTTTAATTACGATACCGGAACACTGGAAATAGCTCTCAGCAGCGGATACATAAGCGGCATCGAAATCAAAGGTAACAATACCACGAATGTGAATGTGATTTCAAGGGAAATAGTAACCAGTACCAAAAGTCCTGTAAACAGATCGGAACTCAACGAAAGCATCAGAAATGTAATGAGCACCAACTTGTTCGGTCAGGTAAGTTTCGGTTTCGATTTTAACACCGGAAAAGCAAATCCTCAGCTTGATGTAAGAGTAATCGAAAAAAATACAAAAGCTTTCAGATTCTCTCTTAAAGCCGATAATGATTATAATTTTCAGCTTCTGCTGGACTTAAGGGATGAAAACATATTCGGTTCGGGAATCGAAGCCGGGATTCTTGCTGCAGGCGGGTTAAGGAACAGGATTTATCAGGCTGAAGTGAAATCCAATCAGTTTTTTTCACTGCCTCTGACATTTAATCTTAACGGTTATTATATGTTCAGAGACATTTACAAGTATCAGCAGATTATAGATTCGGCACAGAATAAATTTGATGTAGTAAAAGTCGGTGAATACGGTAATTACAGAAACGGAGGATTCAGTTTCCTTTTCGGAACTCAGCTGAAAAGATTCGGCACGATTTATTCACAGGTGTTTTTTGAAAATCAGGAAATAACCGATATAGATAACAGCGCTTCACTTGCCGATGAACTCCGTGTAATCAAGCTTAAATTCGGCGGAATTTTTGACACTGAAGATGTTCTCCCCTTTCCGACTTCGGGAGCTCTTCTGAATCTGTATTATGAAACTGCCAATAATATTCTGGTGGGAAATCAGAGTTACTCAAAACTTTATCTGAGTTATGACCAGTATTTTTCGATTAACAGTTCGCAGGTGCTGCGGCCAAGGGTTATTCTCGGTTTTGCAGATAATACGACACCTCTTACCGAGCAATTTTCCATGGGAGGTGAAAAATCATTTTTCGGAATGGTGCTGGATGAACTCAGAGGAAGGCAGATAACAGAACTTTCGCTCGAATACAGATACCTGTTTCCGTACAAAATATTTTTTGATACATATTTCGGGATCAGGTATGATGTCGGCAATGTCTGGGAAGTGATTGAAAGCATAAGATTCAAGGATCTCCGGCACGGGCTCGGATTTACTGCGGCATTTGATACTCCCATTGGCGAAGCAAGTTTTTCCGCAGGAAGAAGTTTTATCATTAAAAGCGGATTCAAACAGGATTCTTTTATCTTCGGACCGTATGATTTTTATTTTTCAGTAGGATTTGATATTTAAGAATAATAAATTAGAAACATAATCTGCAGTATTACGTTAGTATTTGTATAATTAATTAATAATGAAATTCCTGAATAAATTAAGCGACGGAAGCCTGAGAGTATTGTTTACTTTCATTGCATTGTATTGTTTTGCTTTAGCCTCAACTACATTCATCAGAAGCAACTTCACCGAAAGAATGACCACTGATGACTGTCTATGGATCGAAATGTATGACAAGGCAAAATCAGATTCAGGCGGAATTTATATAGACCAGATTATACCCGGCGGGGTTTCAGATGTTGCCGGACTGAAAAACGGTGATAAGCTTATTGCAATCGACGGAATTAAGCTGCAGAATACAATGCAGGCTCAGGATATTCTTAATGACTATTCTAAAAATGACAAGGTAACTTATACCGTTGTAAGAGATAATCAGATTCTGAATGTTGAACTCTCTGTTTATAAAGTTTTCAATACAATCAATTTTGTATTTTCACTTCTCGGATTCGGATTTTTGTTTATAGGTCATCTTGTGGGATATTCAAAGCCGAAGGAACTTACATCCCAGCTTTTTTTTCTTATGGGATGCTGCGCCGCAATCGGCTTCTCCAGTCTTAATGTATCCGGTATTTATAAGCTCACGGATTTTGTGGTGATTAACAGAATCATCGGACTCGTTTTCTTCTATCCTCTTTTTCTGCACTTCTTTATGACTTATCCTGTCAGGATAGAAATTCCTTACAGAAAACAGATTCTGATTGTTATTTACCTGTTGCCTGTAATTTTAAGCATTATACCTGCCAACAAGGCAAACTATCAGAGTTCCGTAAATTATTTTATCGGACTGATTCTGGCAATAAGTTATATGATAACAGGGATAATAATTTTCATACGATCCTATTACAACATTAAAAATGAAAATCAGAGAAAACCTTTAAGAGTAATTCTTTACGGATTTTTAGTCTGCGGCATCGGTTCATTGTATACAGGCATTATTCCTCTTGTTACCAGCAAACCGAATTTTCTGCTTACTCCATGGCTCTTTTTACCTTGTGCACTCGTTCTTGCCATTCCGATTTCTTTCGGATATTCAATTATAAGATACAGAATTCTTGACACTGAATTTATCATTAAGAAAGGTCTTGTATTCGGTATAATTACTGCATTTATAGTCGGTCTTTATCTGATACTTGTATTGTTTCTTGACTCTGTTCTAAGCCAGCTTTTTCCCGGAAACAAGCAGATACTCACTATAGCAGTTATTATTATTGTAACTTTCAGTTTTGATTTTGTCAATAAAAAAGCTAAAGACTTTGTGGATAAACAGTTTTACAGGGAAAGATACAACTACAGAAAATCACTTCTGCTGTTTTCCGAAGAACTGCCCTATCTTGATAATATGAGAAAAGTTATTGAAAATATCGGCATGTCTGTAAAAGAAACTATGGGTATAGACAATCTGAATGTCTGGTTCAGGGATCTTGATTATTATAAAATCCTCGCTATGGAAATGGAAAGTAAATCCGGGAATGAAAATGTAATGCATAAGAGCGATTTGTTTAACGAAGCGTTTTCTTCCCTCTTTCAGACAGATAAGGAACCCAAGCTGCTCAGTGAAGTTCACCTGCACGAACTGAATATCAGCGAGGAATATAAGGAAATCATAAAGAAGGAAAACTTCGTTCTCTCAATTCCGATTTTCATAAGAAACGCGCTTATAGGCGCGATGAATTTCGGTGAAAAACCGTCCGGTAAAGCTTACTCTGACGAAGATATTGATCTTTTAAAAACGCTTGCTTCACAGGCTGCAATATCTTTTGAAAATTCAAGACTGCAGCAGGAAAAAATCTCAAAACAAAAAATCGAGGAAGAACTTCAGATCGCAAGGAAAATACAAATGGGTCTGCTTCCTCAGAAGATTAACAGCATTAAAGGAATTGAAATATCCGGATTTTACAATCCTGCTACATTAATCGGCGGTGATTTTTATGATGTCATTAAGCTGAGTGACAATAAAATGCTTATCGTTGTAGCCGATGTATCAGGGAAAGGAATTCCCGCTGCGCTTTATATGTCAAAAGTTCAGGCTATGATTCAGTTCGCCGCAAAAATATTCCCTTCGCCGAAGGAAATTCTGATTGAAGTAAACAAGCTTATCCATCAGAAAATTGACAAGAAATCTTTTATAACTGCAATTATCGCTTTGTTTGATCTTGAAAAAATGTCAGTCAAGATCTGCAGAGCAGGCCATAATCCGGTGATTTATTCCGTAAACGGAAAGTTTGAACTCCTGAACAATAAAGGCATGGGACTCGGTCTTGAAAGCGAAAAGTTTTTTGAATCTCATCTCGAAGAGACCGAAATTAAACTTAACCCTGATAATCTGTTTGTATTTTATTCTGACGGTCTTACGGAAGCCATGAATAAAAACAGAGAAGAGTTCGGAACAGGCAAAGTTCTTGATATTGTCAAAATCAACCGGGACAACTCCTGTACTGCAATTCAGAATGAACTTATAAATTCCGTCAACAGCTTCAGGGGAAACTTCGAACAGAATGACGATATTACTCTTGTCATTACAAAGATTAAATCCGTCTGATTTTCATTTACATTTCTTATACTATTCATATTAAATATCTTTCATTAAATATCAGTATACTGATTTTTCATCACAATATTTTTCAAACTTTAATTTCTTATACAAATGATACCGCGTTATTCCAGAAAAGAAATGGCTTCCGTATGGTCGGATGAAAATAAATTCAAAGTCTGGCTTGAAATTGAAATCCTTGCTGCCGAAGCACAGTGCAGGCTTGGATATGTCCCTCTGAAATCACTCAGAAATATTAAAAAGAATGCAGCATTTGATACGGATAAAATTCTTAAAATAGAAGAGGAAGTGAAACACGATGTGATTGCTTTTCTTACAAATGTCGGCAGTTATATCGGAATTGATTCACGGTTTATTCACCTCGGCATGACAAGCTCTGACGTAATAGATACCGCTTTATCCGTTCATATGAAAGAAGCCGGTGAAATTATTCTTGACGATCTGAAAAAAGTCAGGGATTCATTATATAAGAAAGCAAAAAAATACAAATACCTTTCAATGATCGGAAGAACTCACGGTGTTCATGCCGAGCCGATTACGCTGGGATTAAAATTCGCTTTGTGGTATGATGAAATCAACAGAAATATTGAGAGATGGAAGCGTGCCGTTGAGGTTATTTCTGTAGGTCAGATATCCGGTGCTGTAGGTACTTATGAACATATCTCTCCGGAAGTTGAAAAGTATATCTGCAAAAAACTCGGTCTTAAAACCACAAAAATTTCCACTCAGATTCTACAGAGAGACAGGCATGCTGAATATATGTCCGTGCTCGCAATCATCACGTCTTCAATAGAGAAATTCACAACTGAAATCCGCCATTTGCAGAAAACCGAGACACTCGAGCTGGAAGAATATTTTTCCGCCGGACAGAAAGGCTCTTCTGCTATGCCTCATAAAAAAAATCCGGTAACCTGCGAAAGATTATCCGGACTAGCGAGGGTTCTCCGGGGAAATGCTCTTGCTTCCTTCGAAAATATCGCCCTCTGGCATGAAAGGGATATCAGTCATTCATCGGTTGAAAGAATAATTATTCCCGATTCTGCAATTCTGACGGATTATATTTTAAATCAGTTTGATAAAATTATTGAAAATATTGTAGTAAATGAGGATAATATCAGAAAGAATCTTGAACTTACAAACGGTCTGCTTTTTTCTCAGACAGTATTACTGAAACTCATTGAAAAGAAAATGAAACGTGAACAGGCATATAAAATCGTACAGACTGTTGCAATGAAATGCTGGAAGGAAAAGGTAAGTTTTCTGGGTTTGCTTAAGAAAGACCGTGAAGTTTTAAAGTATCTCAGTCATAAGGAACTGGATGATGTTTTCAACTATGATAAGTCAAAGAGAAATATTGATTTTATTTTCAGAAGAACAGGAATTAAGTAACTTTCATTTCTAATGAATATATTCCCTTCTCAGCTCAATTACTTTTCCGATTATGCTGAATGGTTTATTTATAATAGATTTATATTTGGAATTTGACGCTTCAAGATAAGCTTTGATTCTTTTGTTCCGCAATGTTTTTACTGTAGCTTCATCATCAAGAAGCGCAATTACAATTTCACCGTCTTCTGCCGTGTCCTGTTTTCTTACTATCACTATGTCTCCGTCATAAATTCCCGAATCCGTCATGCTGTCTCCTTTTACTCTAAGGGCAAAATGAATATTATGACCGGCTGTATTTTTTTCCATTGTAATATATCCCTGTATGTTGTCTCCCGCAAAAATCGGCTCGCCGGCTGCGACATTTCCGTATAAAGGAATCAGGTTTATATCGGCTTTTCTTTTGTAATCTGTGATCCTGTTGTCAGTTTTTATGACTCTGAATCCTCTTGCTATGTCCTTCCTTCTTTCGAGATAACCTTTCCTCTGAAGAGCACTGATGTGATCCTGAACTGTTCCGATTGTAACTTTAAATTTGTCCCCTATTTCTTTAAGAGTCGGAGGATAATTCTGTTCAATTCTGTGTTTCTCGATAAAATCGAGTATTTTCTGCTGTTTTAAAGTTAATGTATCCATAATTAAATATGCCATAATAATATATTATATACAATATAATTTTTATTCTGGGAATTAAAAATATGCTCTTGCAAAGAATATTTATGGAACGCTCTTGTTTGAGATGAAACTAATTTTATCCTTAAAGGAATTTCAGCTTTTCCGGAGATTCTGAAGTGATTGCGGATTTATTACCCTGAATAGAAAAATCAGCAGCACAAAAAGCGCAAGGAATATAAACTTAACATACCAGTGAATATCTGTATTTATCTGAACAGTAAAATAAGCCGCTGTTGAGATAAACAGTGAAATAAATATAAATCCGATTTTCCTGTATTCATATTCGATTCTATAGTATTTCTGCGAGACATAATATATTCCCA
>JAEUSI010000115.1 GCA_016788375.1 Ignavibacteria bacterium
GCCCATTTATAAACTCCAGTTTTACTCTGAATATACTGAGCCTGTCACTTTTAAAAGACAATTATTTCAGTGCGATTTTCAATGATGCATTCAGAATGGGAGTAAATACATTTGCTGGAATTGCAGTCAGTTTAAACAGGGAGTACAGTATTGATATAAGCGGCAGTTATCATATGAGTAATTTATTCCTGAAGAGTAATGACGGAAGTTACGAATCAAGAGCTGAATTCGGGAGGGAATATATTTCGTTCAACGATGAACAGGGAGTGTTTTACTCGAATTTATCTTCTCCCGGATCTGTTCCTTCAACGGTAAACGGTAAAACAAAAAATGTAAACTGGTGGAGTATAAATTTAGGAGTAAATATTATCTTAGGAAATACGGGAAAAAAATAATTATATTTAACATAAATTCAAATTTAAAATAATTAATGAAAAAATTAAACCAAAGATTATTTGTTTTAAGCTGTTCAGCTTTATTAATTTTATGTTACGTTAATTCCGGCTGCAATAAAGATGAAAAGCAAAAACAGGTTACTGAAAATAAAACTGACAGTATTAAATCAGAAAATTTAACTAACAGCAGCGTTGACTCGCCGGGTAAACAACTCTTCTATATGAAGTCAAATCAGAACAATATAGCATGCGCTGACTGTCACAGCGACGGAACAAATACAGGAAAAGGCCTGACAAAGTATTTTTCCGGTATTGCCGGAGCAGACAAAAGAGTATCAGCTTATCACGGTAGATTTACAGGAGAGGAAGTAGCAAAAAATGCAGGAGGAGCAACAGTTTGCTGGGAATCATATTTAAAAATGAAAACACCGATGACAGAAGAACAGATAAAGTCTCTCAATGATTTTTATTCAAGCTTAGCAACAAACAATTCACCTTCTGAAGTAAAATATGAAACAATTTCTTTGCCGGTAAAAGATAAAGCCAAACTGAAGACGGAGCAGAATGCGGTTATGAAGCTTACCGGAGATGCTTCAAAAGGTGAAACAACATTTAATAATGCATGCGGTTTCTGCCACGGACAAAATTCAACCATAAAAAAAATCCCGGACTTATTTGATGAATTTGAAGGAAATGTGAAGTCAATCACTTATAATGTAAGGTTCGGTGACGGTGCTATGCCTTTCTTTAAGAATTCGGTATTGAGTGAACAGGATATAGCTGATATATCTGCTTACATCATGAAGAAAAACGGAAAATAAAATTTTAAATAACAGGAAGTAAAAATTTTTACTTCCTATTGTGCAAGAAGAATTGAATTAAACAAACAGGAAGTAGATGATAATCAAAAGTACGCCGGCAACAGATAATGCAGTATAATCCTGAACAATTCCGGTCTGAAGCTTTCTCCAGTCAAAACTCATACTTGAAATATATTTTGCAATTCCGTTTACTGCACCGTCAATAATTTTTACATCAAATATTTTCCATAAAAAGTTCTCAGAGACTTTTTCAATAGGATTTACAATTATTTTATCGTATGCTTCGTCAACATAGTACTTATTTTCGAGTAATTTTCCGAATCCTTTTTCCGGAAGAAATACTTCCTGTTTTGAATATTTTCTGAAAGCAAAAATAATTGCGGATAATGCAATAATTACAGACAAAGCAATTACAAGGGCTACAGATGCAACATTATGTTCATGTTCAATTCCGTGAATTGTACCATATACAACAGATGCATTTTTAAAAACTGGTTCCAGAAAGTGTTCCAAATAATTCGGAATCCCTGTATAAAAAGGAAGTCCTAAAACCCCGCCGAATACAGACAGAACAGCAAGTATTATCAGTGGAATCGTCATAGTAGAAGGGGATTCGTGAGGATGAATATTCTTTTCATCATATCTGGGCTTACCGTAAAAAGTGAGAGCAATTAACCGGAACATATAAAATGCCGTAATACCAGCAGTTAATAATGCGATTATATAAAAAGGAATTCCGATATTATTAAATATATTAAACAAAATCTCGTCTTTACTGAAAAATCCTGAAAGGGGAGGAATGCCTGAAATAGCCAGGGATCCTATAAAAAATGTTACAAAAGTAATTTTCATTTTATCCTTCAGACCGCCCATTTTTGTAATGTCCTGCTCTTCATGCATACCGTGAATAACAGAACCGCTTCCGAGAAATAATAAAGCTTTGAAAAAAGCGTGGGTTATAAGATGAAATATTGCAACCCAAAAAGCACCTGTACCTAAAGCCATAAACATAAATCCAAGCTGAGATACTGTTGAATAAGCAAGTATTTTTTTGATATCATTTTGTTTTAGTGCAATTGTTCCTGCTATTATAGCTGTAAGAAGACCTACGGCAAATACAACACTCAGGGCAACAGGGGACAGAGTATATAGAAGAGATATCCTAGCGACAAGATAAACTCCTGCAGTAACCATCGTTGCCGCATGAATAAGAGCGGATACCGGAGTCGGACCTGCCATTGCGTCCGGTAACCACACAAATAAAGGTATCTGAGCTGACTTTCCGATCGCTCCGAGAAAGAAAAGTAATGCTATTGTTAACAGAATCGGTTCACCGACTTCAAATCCGGCTATAGAATCTAAAAATTTAGGAATTTCAAGAGTGTTAAAGTTTGTAAAAACAAAAAACATTGCCAGCATAAATCCGAAATCACCGATTCTGTTTACTATAAATGCTTTCTTTGCAGCATCACCTGTAAACTTCTTTTCATACCAGAAACCTATCAGAAAGTATGAGCATAAACCAACACCTTCCCATCCTAGAAATATAAGTAAAAAATTATCCGATAAAACAAGATTTAACATGGCAAAAATAAAAAGATTGAGAAATGCAAAGAATTTTGCAAATCCTCTGTCTCCGTGCATATAACCTATCGAATAAACATGAATTAATGAGCCGACTCCTGTAACTACCAGCACCATTGTAATTGATAATGGGTCAACAAGATATGAATAATTTAAACTGAAACTGCCTGCAGTGATCCAATTATAATATGTAAGAATAATACTTCGTGATTCTGAATCAAGTGAAAGTAATTCGGATAAAGTTAGTAATCCGATTACAAAAGGTGTGAAAACAGCCAAAGTTGAGATTAAACCGGTGATTTTTTCATTTTTCAGCTTACTGCCAATTAATCCGGAAAATAGAAATCCAATAAAAGGCAAAAGAGTTACCAGGTAAAATGAATTCAGCATTTAATTTTGAACTAAAATTTTAAAGAAAAAATAAAAATTACCATTTCATTATATTGATTTCATCAATATTAACGGATTCTTTATTTCTGAAAAGAGATATTACAATAGCCAATCCTACAGCAGCTTCTGCTGCAGCTACGGTCATAACAATAAACACAAAAATCTGACCGTTTATATTTCCAAGAAAAGATGAAAAAGCAACAAGAGAAAGATTTATGGCATTGAGCATAAGTTCAATGCACATGAAAATTATAATGGCATTTCTTCTGATTAAAACTCCTGCAACTCCTATACAGAATAATGCTGCGCTGATTATTAAATAAAAGTTTATATCAATCATAATAATGCAAAAATAATGAATTAAAGCTACAAATAAAACATAAATGATTAAACATTTCCATTTGAATACCTGTAATTCGATTTTACATATAATCATGTTTAAAAGGGGATAAAAAATTCAGAAGGCTGTTTACATAAAGAATCACAAAAAAAATACAATCAAGTTTACATAATATATATTATATAACAGATACTAACATTTATTTAGCAATTTGATTCAGTAATTTTACTGCTTTACAGAAGTTTTCATTTCCGGTAAACTTCTTAATTTTTTTCAGAACATAAAGAATATCTGAATTTGAAGCACCTAAATTTATACATCCTTTTAAGTGTGAATGCAGCTGATTTTTATAAAATATTGTCGAAAGAATGGACAAATTTAAAAACTCTCTTTCCTTGAGATTTAAACATTTTCTTCCCATTACTTTGCCATATCCCTCAATTATCATCCATTCTTTCATTTCAGGACTTAAATCCATCATATTGGCAATTAACTTTTTAAAATTGTTTTTATACACTAATTTACAATTTGTAATTCCGGATGAATTGTATTTTAAAATATCATATCCCTGATATTCTGATTTAAATTCAGGAAAATGCGTCTTAAATAGTTTTAATGTTTCAATAACGGCTGGAAATCCGCAAAAAAGATAGCAATGAATAATAGTTTCGTAAATTTTTTCTGATTTTATATTTAATTTTTTAAGATTTTTCAAAACTTTTTCTGAGCTTTCTGTCCTGTGAGTTGCAATTGAGGAAGCAAGTTCGGATAAGCCTGCTGTTTCAGTCAAAGATTTTGTCATAAAATATGGAGTAAATGAAAATTTTAGATAAATATATACTTAAACAATTCTTAAGAAATTTCCTTTTTGGTATTTTAAGTTTTCTTCTCATATTTATATTAGTTGATCTTTTTGAAAATCTCGATAAATTCATAGATAATAATTTAACTAAACAACTTATCTTTCTTTATTATTTATATTTTATACCTGAGATACTAAAGCTGATTACACCTGTTGGAATGTTAATGGCTTCATTATTTACAACAAGCCGATTCAATACATATTCAGAAATGACGGCAATAAATTCATCCGGTATAAGTATCTACAGGTATTCCCTGTCAATGATAGTCTTTGCTGTAATACTGACATTATTTTCATTATATTTCAATGGCTGGATTGTACCAAAATCTAACTCTGCAAAACTCAACTTTGAAAGAAGTTACATGAACAAAAACAAAATTCCCGGGTCAATTCAGAATCTTCATATTCAGGATACCGAAAATCACATCATTTCAATTGGAAATTACAATGAAACTGACAAATCCGGATACAATGTTTCGGTTCAGATTTTCGATTCGTTGAATTTATCAAAATTAAATTACAGATTTGATGCAAAAAATATGAAATGGGATTCGATAAAAAATGAATGGAAATTATTTGGTGTTTCCAAACGTGAATTTGATTCGACACTTTCTGTAAAATATGCATATTTCGACACTGCATATATTTCATATCTTCCTGAAATAAATAGAATATATGTATCCCCTTCCCAGCTGAGGAAAAAACAATTAAAACCTGATGAACTGCTTATAAGTGATTTAAAGGAATATATAGATTCTATGGAGGAAAGCGGACTTAATGTATCAAAAGCAAAAGTGGATTATTACTCAAAAATTTCATTTCCGTTTGCTAACATTATTGTAATATTATTCGGAATTTCCATCAGTTCAAACAGAAGGAAAAGTGGAACGGCTATTCAGTTCGGTATCAGCATATTAGTTACATTTGTATACCTTGGCTTTTTAAAAGTATCACAGACATTCGGATACAGCGGTGATATAAACCCGGTTTTAACAGCATGGCTGGCAAACATAATATTCCTTATTGTTGCATTACTTAATCTTGTAAGAGTCAGTATATTCGGAAGATAATCAATTTATCTTTTCATCTTTCGGATTAACAGGTATCTGAAATCCCATTCCCCCGCTGCCCGGATCATTCTTTATAATTATTTCCCCGTATAAATTTTCATACCTCTGAATATTTTCCTTCATTGCATTCAGAAACATTTTTGTATGCTGAGGTGTCATTATGATTCTTGAATGAACCTTTGCTTTAGGAACACCCGGGAAAATTCTTGTAAAATCGATGATAAACTCTGCAGGTGAATGTGAAATAATTGCTAAATTTGAATATGTTCCCTCAGCTTCCTTTTCACCTAATTCAATATTAATCTGCTGAGGCTGCGGAATACCGTCCTGGTTGTTGTTGTTATTAGTCATTATTGTATTTTTATAAATATTTTAAATTAAAATAGTTCATTAAAATTGAAAATTCAAACTAATACTAATTATTAATAATAAATAAGCCGGATTGGAGAATATAATTGCAAGTACTGTATATTATTAATATTCTTGAATAAGCATTATGTAATAATTATTTTATAAATTAAAAATAAATAAAAAAAATGAGTTTACTGGTAATAGGATCCCTTGCTCTTGATACAATAGAAACACCTTTTGGCAAAGCGGAAAGAACGTTAGGAGGTTCAGCTACATTTATTTCAACATCAGCAAGTTATTTTACAAATTCAGTAAGGCTTGTAGGTATTGTGGGTTATGATTTTCCCCAGGAAGAAATTGACTTTTTAAAATCAAAAAGCATTGATATTTCCGGGCTTGAAATATCAAAGACTAAAAAAACATTTCACTGGCACGGGAAGTATAATTTTGATCTCAATACACGCGAATCAATTACTACCGAACTTAATGCATTTGAATCTTTTGATCCGTTGATTTCGGAAAAATTCAAGGGCAGTGAATTTGTTTGTCTGGGAAATCTTCATCCCGGGCTGCAGAAAAAAGTATTAAAACAGATTTCGAATCCTAAACTGATAATGTGTGATACCATGAACTTTTGGATTGATGGAGCTTACAATGATCTGGTTGAAACTCTTAAACTTGTAAATCTTCTCGTTATAAATGACAGTGAAGCAAGAGAGCTTTCAAAAGAATTTAATTTAGTTTCTGCAGCAAAAAAAATAATGCAGTTCGGTCCGAAGATTATAATAATCAAAAAAGGAGAACACGGAGCTTTACTTTTTATGAATGATATGATTTTTACTGCACCTGCATACCCACTTGAGAAAGTATTTGATCCGACTGGTGCCGGTGATACTTTTGCCGGAGGTCTGATGGGTTGGCTTTCAAAAACCGGGGATTTATCAGAAAGAAACCTAAAGCTTGCAGTTATATACGGAAGTGCAATGGCTTCGCTGGCTGTTGAAAAATTTTCTCTTGACGGTATAAGAAATCTTTCGCATTCTCAGATCATGAACCGATTTGGAGAGTTTAAAAAGTTAACACATTTTGATGAAGTAAGCCTTATATAATTAATTGATTTATTGAAACAAGCAAAATTCAAAATCGTATGCCGGTTATAAAAACTGATGCATTTGTTCTGAAGGGATTCAGGTACGGCGAATCGAGTAAAATTGTTACTTTATTCACAAAAGAAGCAGGTAAAATCACTGCAGTTGTTAAAGGTGCAAGAAATTACAAGTCTAGAATATGCGGCATAATAGAATCAATGAATTATATTTCTGCTATTATATATTTTAAGGAAAACAGGGATTTGCAGTTAATTTCTTCTGCTGAATACAAAAAATCATTTCCTGGAATAATTAAAGATTATGATGTGCTTCAGGTCTCATTCAGAATTGTTGAAATGGTAAATAAATCGATCGGAGAAAACGAGGTAAATCACAGGTTATTTGAAACATTATTGAACACTTTTGAAAGATTAAATGATTTAACAGAAAATGTAAGTCTTATTATGCTGGATTTTCAAATTAAACTGACTGAAATCCTGGGTTTAAATCCTGAAATGTTAATAAGAGATAATAGTTTTGAAACTTTTTTGGGATATAATGAATTGAAACTATCTCAAAAACAAGTTTTAATTTTAAAGGATTTAGGTAAAAATAACACTGAATTCTACAAAAGAGATGAGAATTTAGAGGAAGATATAATCAAGTTGACAGATAAATTTGAGCGTTATCTTTTGTCACATTCAAACGGTTCCGGATTTTATAAAACCAAAAAAGCTTTAAATGATTTTAACAAAATAAAATAAACTAAAAAATAAAAACAGGAGAATTAAAAATGTCAAAAAAATCAGTTGTGTTTGCAGGACTTTTATTAGTTGTTGCAATTTCCTTCGGAGGATTACTGATAGCAAATTTCGGGAATGTTAAGCAGATAGTTGCAAGTTCTCAGGTTGACTTTAAGACAACTCCTCCAATACAAAACGCCAATCCACAATTGCAGGGATTAAATGATGCTTTTGTGGAAATTTCAAAATCTGTTACACCTACTGTAGCATACATAGAAGTAACAACAGCAAAATCTGATAACAATCAGTTTGATTCTGAAAATCACAATTTTCCTTTTGACTTAGGTCCTGATTTTAAAATGCCTGAAGAAGGACCGGGAAAAGGAAGCGGTTCAGGAATAATTATCAGCAATGACGGATATATATTAACAAACAATCATGTTGTAAAAGGAGCGGCAGAAAATGGTATTAAAGTTATGCTCACTGATAAAAGAGAGTTTACTGCAAAGCTTATTGGCGTCGATCCGAATACAGATGTTGCTGTAATAAAAGTTGAAGCAAGTGATCTTCCCGTAGCAACAGTTGGAAATTCTGATGATGTTCAGGTCGGACAATGGGTAGTGGCAATTGGAAATCCGCTTGGACTAAACAGTACAGTGACTGCTGGTATAGTTTCAGCTTTGGGGAGAAATATTCAGTTAGGCGGAGACAGTTATGCAATAAATAATTTCATTCAGACAGATGCAGCTATCAATCCGGGAAACAGCGGCGGTGCATTGGTTGACATCAACGGATCAGTAATAGGAATAAATACAGCAATAAAAACTACAAACGGTTATTATCAGGGTTATGGTTTTGCAATACCTATCAATTTAGCAAAAACAGTTGCTTCTGAATTGATGAAAAGCGGAAAAATTTCCAGGGGTTATATTGGTGTTTCCATTAAAGATGTTGATACAAAAGAAGCAAAAGGATTAGGGCTTGAAAAAGTTCAGGGAGTTTTGATACAGGATGTGATTTCGGGTGGTGCTGGAGATGAAGCAGGTCTCAAATCCGGAGATGTAATTTTGAGTGTTGATAATAAGGATGTGAATGCTGCTAATGAACTTCAGACAATTATAGGTTCTCATCATCCGGGAGAAGAAGTAAATTTAAAAGTGTTCAGAGACGGAAAAACGATGGATAAAGTTGTAAAACTAAAACCAAAGGAAGAAAAAAACTCAGAAACTGCTGAAAATACAGTTCCAAGAAACAATCCTGCTGAATTAGAATCAAAAAGTTTGAATTCAGTTGGAATTACAGTAATGGATTTATCTGGTTCAATTAAAGAAAAATTCAAGGTTGACCAGGGTGTTTATATCTCAAAGGTTGACAGATATTCGGAAGGTTTTGAAAGAGGACTGAGGGAAGGTCTGATAATAATTGAAGCTGATAAAGAGAAAGTTGAAACTGCGGAACAATTAAGCAGAATTATAAGTAATAAAAGTAAAGGCGATGTTGTAGTATTAAAAGTTAGAAATCCTGAAGGAAATGTCAGATTGGTTGCTTTGGAAATTCAATAATTATAATTAAATCCGGGAGTTACTTAAAACTCCCGGATTTTAAAAATAAAAAATACTTGATAAACTTGTTGCAATTTAATTTTAAATTTAATACTTTTGTATAAGAGTATGGGAAAAATACATAATATAATTTTTATTATTGTTTTGATTTTCAGTTTGAGCATTAACTTGAATGCTGAAACTAAAACTCATTCTAGTAATATTTCAAAAAATATTAGCGTATTTGAATCATCAGGAAATCCTGATGATTACAAATTATTTCAAAACTTTCCCAACCCATTTAATCCTGCGACTGTAATAAGTTACAAGATTAATCAGAGCGGATTCGTTACTTTAAAGGTTTACAATTTAGTCGGACAAATGGTCGGTGAAATTGTAAATGAATTTCAGGAAGCCGGAACATATTCAAAACAGTTTGATGCTTCTG
>JAEUSI010000116.1 GCA_016788375.1 Ignavibacteria bacterium
TGATAAATAAATGTAAGATAATGCATATCTATTAAAATTAGATAACCATTGCTGAACACCGTTAGAATTGTATTTTATTGTGTGTGCAACATTATTGCTATAATACAAATAGTCATAAGTTAAACTTACAACATAAACATTCCCGGCTTTATCTAATTTCATTGTTTGTGCTTCATCAATTGTGTTATTGAAATATTTATAACTATTAACCCACAATCTGGTTCCGGAAGAATTATATTTAATTGTAATCACTTCATTGGAATAAATAGTCGTATATTTCATACTTTGTCCTGATACAAATATATTTCCTGAATTGTCAACAGCAATTGAATTAACCTTTTCTGTAGAATCCAAAGCTCCATTATATCTGTCAACCCACTGCTGAACACCGTTAGAATTATACTTAATAGTTGCAAAATCATAATCAGATGATCCTCCATAACTATTGCCTGTCACAAAAACATTTCCCGATTTATCCACAACAATTCCTGTTGGCTCGTCTATATAATCCCCCGGTCCGTTATATCTGGCTTCCCATTGGAAAACTCCTGCTGTATTATATTTTACTGTTGAGTAATCATAGTTGCTGCCATTAATCCAGCTCTTTCCTGTCACATATACATTCCCCGCAGAATCAACTGCCATTTTGGTCGGCAGGTCATATGAACTTTCACCGGCATTGAATCTTACTGCCCATTCGGGTGTATAAGTTTGTGAATATACTGAAGGAATTAATATAAATATTGATATAAGAATTGTAATGATTGTTTTCATACAAGTGCTCCCTTTTTAAAATATGTAAAATATTTATATAAACTTACTATTTAATGATTCAAAATAAAATGATAATTGCATCTCCGGAAATTTGAAAAAAGTTAAAACGGCAAATTGTTTATATGTCTCGCGACGGCTCTGAAGCTCTCCGCTAAGAACTTGCCGAAACAATTTGCCTGCTATAGCGGTAGTTTTAACTTTTAAAAAGTTACAGCTTACCCTGATTCAGTTATCTAAAGTGTAATTTTTCTGATTATCATCATAGTAAATTTTGAAATCTATTCAATCCTTTATCCGAAATTCTCTACAGGTTATGCTGCATTTACTGCCAATTTTTTTCAATCTCAACTGCTTTTTCTGCTCTTTCTTTTCGGTCGTGTCGGCGTTCCCCATATTATCATGCATAATAGTCTCTGTTTTTCTCTTTCTGCCTGTTCCATTTTCATAAATTTTTCTTCAATTTTCTTATTGATTTTTGATATCTCCGAAAGAAGATTTATCTTCTTTTCCTTTGTTACAGCTTCTGCTTCTGTTTTTTCTCTGCCCGGCTTTTTACTTAAGATTTTAATTGATGTTTTTTCTTTATTGGTTCTGTTGCTTTTTTTGTTTCCTGTTTTTCTGTTTCTGATTTTCTGTTGTTCCGTTTCCTTTACTTTTCTCCTTGTACTCAGTTTTTCATTCATTCTGATTTAGTTTAGTTTTTTAATGTGAATTATTTTAAACTTTGCTGGTTTCCTGTTTTGATTGTATTTTACTTCTGTTGTCTGAAAAAACTTCAATCTGTTCAATCTGTTCAATCTGAAATATGAATTTATCTCAGTTGAAGATTATTTCACCGCATTGTTGATTCTATCTCGAAAATTTCCTTTAATTTATTTTGTTTCTCTTTACTGTTATGTATAAATTTCAGATATTGATTTCGAATTAAAAATCAGATATTGGTGCAAAATATTTGATTTACGGTAAATTGTCAAAGTTCAATTTTTACGATTTGTGAAAATGAATTTATAATTCTCCACAGCTAATTAAACATTAAGGTTAACAAAATTTCATCCCCGAACCCCGTACCTGGAAGTCAATCATCAAATATAATTTGTATTCAAACTTTTGTGAAATTACAACATCTTGTACCTCGTAACCTATACCTCATAACTTGTACCTCATAACTTGTACCTCATAACTTGAAACTCGTAATTCGCTATTCATAATTCGCTATTCATAATTCATAATTCGTAATTTGTAACTCGTAATTTGTAATTCGTAATTCGTAATTTAAAGTACACGTATCCCCGGCTCCGCCTCTTTAGATTTCGTATAAAGCCCATACCTCAGCGCATCCATTAAATGATCATTCATTTTTACAGGCTCATCCATTACTAATCCGTCCCGGCGCTTCTTAAACACATACTCTTCCCTTTCCTTGTTCAGATTTACATTTTCATGGCAAGTGTAAATTTCAGTCTGTCTCACGAAATCAATTCCAAGCTTAACATCTTTATCCGCTTCGAATACATTATAGCCCGCAAGCCGCAACTTCTCGATTTTATCCGGCTCTGCACAGTCACAGTAAATTTCATCGTTATTACTTATATTGAGTTCATTCATTAACGATATCAGATCATCATCCTGCATCCTGCTTCTGTATATTTTCTCTTTCAGATAAATACGCCTGTCTTTGACGTTTATCTCTAATAATGCAGTCGGATTGTTCCATCCGAAGTCAAGACCATATATTGTATAGTCATATGATTCAGGATAAGTCTCTAAGTTGATAAGTCTGATGTTATGATAAATCAGTGAATCTAAATCTGCATACTCGCCAAGAGCAAATATTCTGTAATATTCATAATTCTGTTCCCTGAGGTCCTGAAGCAGTTGAATGTAATCATTATCTAAGAAAGGATTGTCTTTGTATGTAGAATGTATGTAATCAGTATCCTTATCCTGCTTCAACTGCTTGTTAATGTAGCTGAACTGTTTCTTCGGATTGTATGCAAGAAATATCTGATTAATCTCGTCTTCTTTTTTCTTCCCGGATAGTCTTGTTTTCAAAGTTATGAAATCGTCGTATGTAAACTCTTCCGCTTCTTCCATCCAGATGTAATTAAATTCCGTTGACTGTATTTTCGTTGAATCGTCTATGCTTGTAAAAAGAAGATAATTGTCCTTGTAACGAAGCTCACGGAATGTCTTGTTGTGAGTGAAGTTTTCATAAACGCCGTATTGTTTTAGCAGATCAATGAACAGCTTGTATGATGTTATCCGTAAAGAAGGAAGTGTCTTCCTTGTAATTAGAAAATTCTTTTTGTCCTCATCAAATAATTTCTTAATGAACAGCTGCGCGATCGAATAAGATTTACTCGACCTCGCCCCGCCTTCATTTAAAACCACCCTCTGCCTCGAATCATAATTCCTCCTGAATACATTCGAAAATTCAACTTTAACATTCATAATTTTATTCCAATTAGTATTAAAGACTGAATTCCGGTTTTTTGTCATCCCCGCATGCTCTTAGCGGGGATCCAATCAACAATTAATTAATTTAAAACTATCAATTCGTAATTTTTAAATCATAATTTTTAATTCAACGTAAACATTTATTTTTCCTTCAATACTTTCGAATCCGTCTTCCTCTCAACAAATGAAATCGACGTAACAACATTCCCCCTGCTTTCAAGTTCAATCTTTTCACTCCACCTGAATCTGTTCTTCATATTGAATTCCCAGCTCCGACTGTTGTAACCCGGTATCTTCCCTGTTGTACCCTCAATTCCAATCCTTTCCCAGAAAAACAGTCTTTCCCTCTTAGCCCGCTCTATTATATCGGTGGGGAAATCATTCGGATATTTGTTACAGTAATGCATAAATGTATCCATGTCGCATACTGAAAATGACTTGTCACTGTATCCGCAACTGATGTGTCTGATGTATTCGTCCAGCAGTTTCTTTCTCTGAATCTGTGTCTTGAATTTCTCTGCGAAGTTGTTCTGTATGTTATATGATCCTCTTCTTTTCTGCTTTTTCATTACTTTAATTTATTTATTCATTTTGCAAAGGCTGCAGTTCAGTATTTTTAACTTTGTGCAATTTGTTTTAGTTTGATAAAGTCTTCATGCTGACAAGTCTTTTCAGTGACTTTATTTTACAGTCAATCATAATAATATACATACTGTCCTCCTCTTCTTATTCTGTTTATGATATTCATATGATATATAATTTCATTTATTTCCTTTGCTGACTTTTTACATGTATGTGGGCTGTATTTTGTCTCAGAGATCCCCGAGAAATTGTATGTTCCCTCGTAAATTTTCAAACACGCCTTGCAGTAATTATTCTCTTCAGAATCTTCCGTTTTCATTCCGGAATTTTTCTTTCCTGATACTCTCTTTGTATTATTGTCCTTTTCCTTTAATATGACTTTCTTCGAAACTCTTTTCTTCTTTGTTTCTTTCATTGTAGTATGATTCTTTATTTAAATTGAATGTGAATTCTGATTATTTCAAAAGCGTGAGTCGGTTAAATGTCGTTCTCCTGCCGTCAATTTTAATCTCGTAAAAATAAACTCCTGAATTCAGATAGCTTAAATCAATCATCAGTCTGCTGTCACCTTTATTCTTAAATCCTTCCTTGTATCTGCTGACCTCTCTCCCGATTAGATCATACAATATTATTGTAACTTCTCCCGCTGTGTCTATTTTGTATGAAATTATTGTAGATGAACCGAACGGATTCGGATAATTGATTGCAGATATTCTTTCGCTGTAAAAAGACGTATTATTTGTTTCAAGAGAATTTGAATCTGATTCTGTATTTGCAGAAGTAGCCGGATGTAAAGAATCTTTCTGTATTGCCGGCTCGCAGTTGTCCTGATTAAGCATTGCCGCTAAAAAAACAGATACAGCAAATATTGCATTTTTCATAATGTTGTCTTTTAATTAAATTAATTATAAAATAATATATTACAGACGCACGATTCGTGCTTCTCCCCTGCATCTCTGAAAATAGCATGCATGATTCTTAATTCCTTAATATCTTCTCTGCATCCTCCAGCAATGCCATTGATTTCCTCCTGAACTCTATCAGATTCCTCGCATAAAATTCAAGCTCTGTATCGGTTACATTGAACTGGAAATTCACTTTCTCATTTTTATTCCTTGCATTTCTGTCAATCGAAATCACTATGTAATTTCCTGATTTCAGCAGTCTTGAAAGCGCTATAAGCTTTGCTATGAATCTGTTCTTGATAATGTCCTCATTCAGGAGTTTCATGATATTTAGTTTTAATTTTATAATATAAATATTGGCACAAACCGTAAATCAAAAATCTCATAGAAAGTCCTTCCATATCGGTATAAAATTTACCGGCGCTTTAATAAATCTGATTTCCCTGTCAGAAACTGATTCATTGTAGTTTCTTGTTGCCTGAAATAGTTTCCTGAAATCATTTTCGTTCAGGTTCTCGTTTCGCAGACATTCCTTCGCCTGATGCTTGCCTTCTTTTCTTGGATAGAACTTCCACCATTTCTCAAAATATTCATCAAAAAATCCGTCCGTCAGTTGATTACTGTTGGATTTTATTGTGTTTGATGTTATTGAGTCTGATTTAATTAAATGCGATAGAGTATCCATACCGTATACATAAGGTATGCTGATATTCTTGATTTCACAGGGCAGTGAGTTTATAATTTCGGCTATTCCGCTCTGAAGCTTTGGACTTTTAAAGTCCTGATGCTTCAGATGATTCTTTATGATAATGTATCCGCTGCAGTATTTAAGCTTATTGTCTTTTTCAAATCTCTTCAGTATAGTGTCAATAATCTCTTTTATTATTCCCGTGTCGTTTGCAATTTCCTTCAAATTTATCTCATATATTCCGGCAATGTTTGTCAGTGGATTTGTTAACAGATACAGATATACAAGCTTTTCCGTAGGATCAAGATTTATTATGTAATTGTCTTTCCAGAAATGTGTATTAACGTACCTGTGTTTAGCCATTTGCAGATTATTTTTTCTCTGTAATGTTTTAGATTCGGTATTGCTTACCAACCCCCTTAACTGTCATCCCCGCATGCTCTTAGCGGGGATCCAATCAACGACACTTTAATTCACATACCTTGTTCATTTTACTTAACTCCCCCTCTCCTTACCAAGGAGAGGGGGTCGGGGGGTGAGGTTTCAAAGACTGACCTCATATAGAAAAATGAAATGTATGCTTATCAGCAGAAGCATTATTGCCAGGATCAGAAGCAAAAACTCCGTAACAAGTTCTAAAGTCTCTTTCAGTCTCGCTCTTCTGATTTTCTTTCTAATCCTGAAAAGAGCTTTGTTGTTTTGAAGTTTATCCATAATTAAATTTTAATTGTAAAATCAGTTTACATTATTTCTATTTTCACTCCTGGATTTATTTTATCTATAATTACTTCCGGATTGAAGACAGGAACAAGGAATTTGTAACTGTCATCCTCTATCCAATTACAATTTACCATCAGGTCGCATACCACTTGAGAAATGTTGTTAAAGTCAAAACACTGACGGGTTTCCCGGTAAAATGTGAATTTAACAAGCAGAGGCAGAGGCCTCTTTACAGCAGCTCTTAAGAATTTGTTCCGGTGCGCTTCAAACTGTCGTTTCGCCTGTCGCTTATAACGATAAACCCTGCTGCTGCTCACAAGCATCCTTCCTGTCCAGATTTTTGAATTTTTGGATGAAGGCACATTTCCATATATGAATATTCCTTCTTTCATTGTTAGAATGTCTGTTTACACATATTTAAGATTCTGCAAATTCTGCAAATTTTGCAAACTCTGAAAATTCTGAAAATTCTGATCTGTCTTTCATCATTATAAAGTCTGATTTTGATTAATGCTTTTGCTGACTGATTCCGGGGATTCAGTGATATCTGCAGATTCTGATTTTTCACCCTTACCTGCAGTATTTGCAGACACTGAACAGTCTTCTGATTCTGCCAAAAGACAGCCGGAATCCTTAACAAAACCTCCGGTTTTGTATAATTCATTGAACTTGTTCAGCTTTTTGTTCTTGTACTCTGATAATGCCTTCCCGACAATCCCGGATTTGCTTAAATGTTCATTGTTAAGTTGAGTATCGGAATGGATTTCGTCTATCAGTTCGGCAACTTCAACCGGCAGAGATCTGTTAACAAAAAGCTTTCGGATTTTTTTATCTGACATTTAAATTCACCTTTTTATTTTGCTAAAATAGATGTAGTATGTATACAGTAAATTAACTTACAATAAAAATAATAGTAAATTACTAAATTGTCAAGTCTATATAAGTAAAATACTAATAATCATTAAACCCGATAACAATGAATAAAATATCAGAAAGAATCTTAAAGCTGATGAAGGATTTCGGATTTACCGAATACCGGCTTACCCAGAAGGCGGACATAACCGCAGGCACATTAAACCGTACCTTAAGAGCCGAAAACGCCTGGAAGCAGGCCGAGCAGCTTTACAAGATCTCAAAAGTTTTCGACGTTAGTATGGATTTCCTGATCACCGGAAACAAAACCATCCAGGACGAAAATCAGCGCGTCCTAAAACTCCAGCAGTCAAACATCAAGCTGAGCCAGGAATGTGACAAGCTGAAAGAAAGAAACAGAATCCTGGAAAAAGCACTTAAAGCTTTTGTGGCGGGGGATAAATAGATAACAATGGAGTTTGATATTATTTAGGATGGAATTAAATTTTCTTTTATTATAAGTGAAATAGAATGAAGAGATTTGTTTTCACAAATCAGATAATACATCTATTGGTTGATTTTCAGGTTTATCTTTACATTTGTCGCATATACTAATTAGACGATGAGACTTTAGATTTATCATTGCATTTGGTTTTTCCCCATCTGTAAATGGTTTGTCGCAAAACAAACATGATTTTACACCTGCTAATGTTAATTGCGGGAGTCTTATTCCTGCAGCTCCGATCTGCAGGCTATTAATTATTCTTTCGAAATCAGTGAAATCCTTATCTGCTTGCTGCTCATCGGTCTCACAAATAAACTGAAAGCGTAACTCTAATATTTTACTTTCGTTAATTCTAACAACGAAAAATATTGATACATTGAGTTCTTTCCGAAATCCAGCCTCATTTTGATATGTGAAAATCATCCATGCTGAGGGAAAAAGGAAGATATTGTGTACGTTCTTAGAATCTAACCTAAAATTCATAAAAAGCTTACGAAATTCTCTTTCAGCTTCTTCCATATATTCCAGGGGGTTATTAGTTCCACCACCAAATACAGTTACTATAGTAATATATGGTTTTGTTTTAATACCTTGCGGGCCAACTATACGGACGGGTTCAAAAAATGGAAATTCCCCATAATGGTTTTCATAAACGACTTCCCAACCCACGGGAAGGCTAAGTGCAAAATTGCTTTCCTTGTTCAAATAAAAAATATTTTTTGATGTAGGCATCAAGCAGTTCTTTAATTAGAATTATTATGAGGAACGCTTTAATAGTCAGAGTATAAAATCAAAATAAATTGGAATTGCTAGTCAAGGGTCAGGAAAAATCCAAGCCATTGTTGTAATAATGTTATCATGAAGAAAATCTTTAGCTGTAGCAATGCGGCACCGATAAGGTTTACATATCAAATCGGGGAACGCTTCTTTTAAAGCTTTATCACAATATGATTTGTCGAGAAGAGAGTGTTCCGAGACACCCGCCAATATTGAATACACCAATCCTGAATGAGTTAGTTCAATTAATTTGTCAGCCGATTGTTCAACATTTGATAACCGAGATGACTTCCGATAGCAACACAAAGAAATTCAAAAAGCCAATCATCGTCTAACTTTTCCAGAGGAAGAGAAGATAGTACTAGAACTGCTCGTGGAAAAATTGAAACAAAGTCCTCTGTATTGTCTGACAAGTTTAGTTCCGATTGCAAACGGGCTATTTCTTTTAACACAAAATTCTCTGACTCTGACGGTTTCTTATTTGTACGAGCATCGAAGCATTTCTCACAAAGCAAATCTGGTGAAAAAATCGGAGAGACTAAAGATTTACTCAGATAACCCTCACTTGGAGAGATGGGAGTGCTGCAACCGTTGCAGAGATAATCTCTTTTACCTAAATTGGATTTCCAATAATTGATTGCAGATATTCGGGCTTTTTGTTTGCTGTCTTCCATTTAACCATTCATTTGAATATTCTTCAAATTCCTTCAACCATTGTCAGCCTCTTTTTGGAGATACATTTTTTCGATCCAGTTTCTCTTTCCGCATTCGCACGGATTTCGATTGTCGCTATGTGTCCAACAGGTTAATCTTCCACAGTTTCCACATTGGTAACAATTCTGAGTTGGACTCCAGGGTTTATCCCATTTACGCATATCAATAAAGAGGTTTCCCACAAGCTCCATTTCTCTATTATGACCTTCCTTTTTACACAAATAACAATATGTCAATGTAGGTCGCTTTCCAAAGATATCCATGAATATTACTCCTTCTGGTAATTATTTAACATAGACAACTTTATTTAAAAATTTTCTGAGAAAAATTAATTTTTATTTACTAAAATGTCAACCTAAATTATAAATTTCGCATTCAAATTCTTATTTTAGATCTTAGGGAAAATTTTATTTTTAGTTCCGGTTTTAAGATGTTTTTATTTGTTAAGAGATGTTTTATTTGTATTTATCTTTAGCTTTTTCCCAGTAAGTTATTGTGTCCCAGACCACCAAATTCTAATTAATAGGCGATTACTCTAGTTCCTGATTGTCAAAATTAACAATCTCAAAGAAAGTGAAATACTATGGAGGTATTCTCTTAT
>JAEUSI010000117.1 GCA_016788375.1 Ignavibacteria bacterium
AAACCGGACGCTGATCCGTAGTATGCAAAGAATTTTCCTTCATCAGTTTCTCCGTTGTCGTATGAAGGTGCGCCGATGATTATATCTGCATATCCGTCTCCGTTTACATCTCCGGCTGATGCTGCCGATAATCCGAAATATGATCCTGTCTGACCGCCTGCCGAAGTCCAGTTCACTGTAGAAGATAATCCTGAAGGAGATCCGTTGTAAACAAATACGCTTCCTTCATCTGTTTCCCCGTTGTCATATAATTTAGACCCTGCAATTACATCACTGTATCCGTCACCGTTTATATCTCCTGCAGTAAATACACAGTTCCCGTAATTAGCCGATACCTGATTACTCTCATTTGTCCAGTTTGGTGCAGCAGATAATCCTGTTGAAGAACCCTGAAATAACAATGCCCTTCCTTCGCTGTTTTCACCGTTGCTGTAATTCGGGCAGCCGGCAATTACGTCTGCATAACCGTCTCCGTTTATATCTCCTGCAGTTGAAACTGAAAACCCTAGCTGCTCGCCGGTGTTTGCAGTCTCATATGTCCAGTCAGGAGTTGCCGAAATACCGGATCCGGAACCTGAAAACAAAAATGCTTTGCCTGTTGAAAGAAAAAAATCCGGAGATCCGGCTATTACATCAGAATATCCGTCTCCGTTTACATCTCCTGCCGCAGATACTGAAAATCCGAACTGCGCTCCCGTCTGGTTGCTTTCCGCTGACCAGCTTGGAGATGCTGAAAGCGGATCTATTGTCACCGGATAAACAGCATCTTCATCATTCACGACAATTGCAAAAGATTTTTTGTCTTTTTCTAAAGATTCCGGCTTTTCTGAATCAGGATTGTTTTCATAGAATGTGTAATCAGCAGTTTGTAATCCGTGACTGCTGTTTTCAAAATATGCTCTCAGTACACGGCCGTTTGCGTCCCAGCATTTCAATGCGGAATATTTCATCTTATCAATGCCTTTATCATCTTTAAACATCAGCGCATCAGCCCCGGCAACCATTTTCAGTTTTGTATTTGCGGTTAAATTAAGTCTTAGCTTTCCGTCGCCTTCAGGTTTATTCTTAATTATAAAATCCTGACGCATTCCGTCTTTATCATTTGTATAGTCAATTCTCATATTTTCATTTTCAATTGCCGCCTTGTTTCTGTCAGCTTTCAGTTCGCTGTTCAGCATTGACCATTCACTGTTAACTGCTGACAAATTACAATATCCTTCACAAGTCTCATCTCTGACTTCCCGCTTCTGACGATTTACATCTGTTAAATTAATATCTATACAAAAACCTTCTCCCGGTTCTCTTGCAGGGTCACGTGTTACAGCAGTGAAACCGTCCCTGTGATAAATAAAACGGATATTGCTTCTCCTGTTCGGCGACTGATACGCACCGAGATCTTTGCTGTATGTAATGTGATATTCTTCATCCTGAATATTCCCGGTAACTTTCCTGTACCAGTCCTTATCAGTAAATTCACGAACTGATTCAGAAATCATGATTTCATCAGAACTTCCCGTTTCTTCACTAAACAAAGCAGGTATAATACCTTCTGATTTTAAATTGCCGGTATTCTTTCCGTTAATGATTTTCTCTGAATTCTGAATCCTGGAATTCATGCTGAAAAACAATACAGTCAGAATAAAAAGTGTAAAAGTTCTCATTTTATGTTTTTATAGTTAATAAATTTTTCAATATCTGTTGTAAATCCGGAAACAGGTACAATCCATGCAACAAATAATATCAACAATAACCCGGCATACCGGTGATGCCTTTATGAATAATTGTCTGCATACAAAGATTCGGATTATTGTTGAATTCATATTTTGCAGAATGCCGAATGTTAAAGTTTAATTTTAATTGCTTTTAGTTCAAAAAATAATGTTAATTCATCCCGGCAATAAATACTCATACTTGGCTGTTTGTAATCTCTAATCACAATCTAAAATTTATATTCTATAGTCCATAATCAATAATCCAAAATCCCAAATTCCAAATCCCAAATCTAAAATCTAAAATCCAAAATCCAAAATCTAAAATCCCTGTTTCTGTTCTCCTGACACAAAATATAATAAGCATATTAACTCTCCAACTAATTTTTATCCGGTATTTCACATCGAACAAACTTAAATATGTTTGCTAATAATGCTATATTGAGCCGGAATCATAACATTTATTTAAAATACTTCACATTCATCATAAAACATTATGCTGAAAAGCTCTTTGATTGAAATACTTAAAACATTTGATAAAACCGAATTATCAAAATTTGAAGACTTTATAAATTCTCCTTATCACAATAAGAATACAAACGCACAAAGGTTATGTACAGCTTTAAAAAAATATTATCCGGAATTTAAAAGCGCAGAACTTGAAAAAGAAATTGTCTGGCTGAAGTTATTTCCCGGTAAGGATTATAATTACGGCACTATGAAGAATCTTATTCATGAACTGAGCAAACTGGCGGTGAAGTTTATTGTTCTTGAAGAGTTTGATAAAAATACGCCTGAAAAGGATTTAACCCTTATGAAAACACTTAGTTCGAGGAATACTCCTAAATTGTTTTCTGTAAGGCTCAATGAACTTGAAAGAAAATATTCTGCGGATTCATTTAAGAAAGATAATTTTCATGTAAATGATTTTTATTCGGCATATTCAAAGATATACTGGCTGAAAATATTTTTTTATAATACAAACCAGATCGGTTCATTCTCGGAGAAAGATGTGCTGAAAGGTTCGGCAATGTTCATTTACAGTTTCCTGATTTATCTGATTAAGCATTACAATAACATCACCGCTGTATCATATGATCTGAATTATAATACGGATAAAAATTTAATTGCCGTATTGCTGAAAGAAATAAGTCCCGGAATTATTGATAAGTTATTGAAAATCGCGGAATCCGATTCGGGAAGAGATTATAAGATTTTAAATGTATTCAGGAATATGTCTGAAACATTTCTGAACAGAGAAAATGAACAATGCTATCTGAAATTTAAATCATCTCTCATAGAGAACATTGACATTTTTTCAAGGGAAGACTCTAAAGACTTGTTTATCTGTTTATCCAATATACTCATGAATTTAAATGTTTCAAATATTGATTACGGAAAAGAAAGGCTGGAAATAATGAATGCAATGATAAAAGGTAATATATTTTCCAACCCTGACGGAACAATTGCTTTTATAGATTTCCAGGTTTACTTATGGCTGGCATTTTATGCGAATGAGTTTGATGCAGTTGAAAAGTTCACAAAAAAATTTATAAATAAAATCGCGGAAGAAAATTCAGAATATGCAGGAAATGTTTCGAAAGCGCTGCTGCTGTTCGGGAAAGGATCGTATGAAGAAGTTCTTGCTGTCATTTCACAGACGGAATATCTGGATTTTATGTCTAAGGTTAATCTTAAAAAGCTGAAAATAATGTGTTTGTATGAACTAAACGATTATGAAAGATTTGAAAATGAATATAAATCTCTTTATCATTTTCTGAAGAATAATAAATCTCTGAGTCCGGCGGCAAGAAACGGTATGAACACTTTGTTTGACAGGATAAACAGGCTGTTTAAGCTCAGACTGAACTATAAGCCCTATGAACTGGCTTTACTTAAAAAAGAATTATCACTTGAATCTTCAGACAAGTCTTCCTGGCTGAATAAAAAAATATTTGAATTTGAAGTAAAATAATGAATGATCAAATATTTTGTTTAAATTATCGTTTCACTTACAGTTGTGATAACGATGTTTGTAAATAATTATTTTCCGGTATAATATTCAGAGCCGGAAGATCTCTCCGCCGGCTCTGTTTCAATTACGAATAAAGAATTAAGAAATATGAATTAGAAATTAGTGATTACGAGTCATTTCAAAAATCAGAAATAAAAATCTAAAATCCCTAATCAAAAATCTAAAATCCTTTTCACGGCGTCACCGCATAAATTCCCGCTGAAGCATTATTCTCTACTATGCTCAGATCTGATGCATCAACTATATCATCCCCGTTTACATCTGTCGGCACATAACCCTCCGTTCCGGCAGATATATCATTTTCCACTTCACTCAGATCACCTGCATCAATGGCTCCGTCCTGATTAGCATCCCCGCTGTAAAAAGCAAAACTTACGGGTGAATTGTCAACCTGAATCTGATTACTTCCGAATGCCTGACCTGCCGCAAAAGTGAAATCGTGATTTAAAGTTGTGCTTACGTTATATGACAGAGCGAAATTACTCCAGGTCTCAGTCGAATTTCTGTGTTTCATCTGAAGATAATATGTCCCGTTTACTGCATTTGCAAACTTAAAGGATGCCTTTAATGTATTTAAATTTACAATTTCTTTTGCTGAATCGACAATTGCAAAAGGAAATGTTGCATTCCTCAGATATGCTCTGACAGTATCATCCATACTCAGTTTATTTGTTGACGGGTCATAAAATCCTTCCATGATCAGTTTTACAGAAGCAGAAGCAGCCGATGAATCCGAAGACCATCTTGAAAAAGAATTTATTCCGGATAAAGTAATTTCATTTGCAGCTGTGTTTACATTTCCGATCTGATACAGCCATGTACTTCCGCTGTTGGTAGATTTAAACAATTTCAGCAAAGTCTCCGGTTTTCCGTTCAGTTCGGAGTCATCATATTTAAAAACCAGAGTTCCATTTAAACCCGAATTGTTTGCAGGAGTAATATCATAATACCTTTTTATGCTTGTACCTCCGTTCAGTCCTGACTGTATTGTGTGACCTCTTTTTATTTCTGTCAGACCAAGATTTGAAGCTGATGTTAAAACCGCGCCTAATCCGCCAGCATTCAAAGATGTAGGAATTCCAATGTTCCTGCTATAAGTAATGATTCCTGTTGTACCGTATAATACATTACCTGGAGTTTCAGTAAGATATCCCGTGGAAGCAAGAGTAATTGTTTTTCCGTTTAAATTTACATCACCCTGTATAACAGAAAATGTATCGTTTACAGTAACATTTCCAAGGAATGATGCGCCGGCAGGATTGTTAATTCTTAAACCTGCGTAAACAATGTTAGCAGTCGAAATACTCTGAAGAGCTGTTCCGTTGTATTCAATCTTACTGCCGGTATTTGATAAAGTACCGTTCTGTGTAATTGGATTTGAAGCTGTAAATTTTACGGTGTTGCTGCCGGTGTTTAAAGTCGCGCCGGTATTAATTACTATTGAACTGAACTGATGATTGGTTGTAAGAGTAACACTTCTGTTAGCAAGTATATTTGCATTTGTAATAAATGAGCCTGTTCCCGATAAAGTTAAGTTTGTATCTAGATTTACTATTGGAGTTGACACTGTACCATTGTTAATAAAGACAATTCCTTTGAAAGTCATTTGCTTAGACGAAGTGCCAGCTCCCGTTAATATGCCGTTGTTGGTCATATTACCGTAAAACTCGGTTTTGTGAGCTGAAAGACCGGACTGGGATGGTGAAAGTGTAGCTCCGTTGTCAACTGTAACCGGTCCGTATAAACGTCCGATATTAGGTGATGAATAATCTGTTGCAACGGTAAGACCGGAATTTACATTTAATGGCGCGTTAAAACTAGAGCCGGCTCTTAAATTGAGACCTACATTGTTTTGTGTTCTGAATAATCCGGAATTTACTACGGTTGCTCCGGAGTTAAGCACCAGAGTTCCTGAAGTGAAATTTGCAGTAAACCCGTTGGGGTTCAGAATACCGCCGGATATAAAATGAAATTCATTGGTAACTGAAAAAGTCATATTTGACTGCAGACTGACATTCCCGGTTGCACCTATATAAAGAATATTTGAAGGCGTAATAGAACCTGTTCCCGAAAGAGTCGAAGCTGAATCAAATGAAAAAACCGGGGTTGTGACCGTTCCGTTATTTATCATGGCATCTCCCCTGAATCTCATTGTTTTACCCGAAGCGCCTGTAGCTGTAAGCGTTCCGTTATTTGTCAGATTACCGTAAAACTCAAGTATGTATGCCGATAAACCGGATTGTGTAGCTGATAAAGTCGCTCCTGCATCCACCGTTACCGGTCCGTATAATCTTCCTGTATTTGGTGATGAGTAATCTGTGGCTGAAGTTAAACCTGAACTTACATTAAGGGGAGCGTTAAAATTCGAGCCGCCTCTTAAATTTAAATATACAGAATTTTGTGTCCTGAATGTACCTGAATTGCTTATTGTTGCGCCGCTGTTAATTACAAGTCCGCCGGAAGTTAAATTTGCCGTAAAACCGTTGGGACTTAAAACTGCTCCGCTTGTGAGAGTAAATTCACTGCCCGGAGAAAAGATCATGTTTGAAAGCATTGTTACATTACCGGTTGAACCTATATTAATATTAGTCGGATTAAACGATCCTGTTCCGGACAGACTTGAAGTTGAATCGAAACTAAAATTTGCAGATGTGACTGAGCCGTTATTCACCATCGCCGCTCCTTTGAATGATATTGATTTACCGGAAGATCCGGCTGAAGTCAATGTTCCGTTGTTGGTCAGATTACCGTAAATCTCAAGTTTGTAAGACGTCAGACTGGACTGAGCCGGCGAAAGAGTTGCTCCGCTGTCAACTGTAACAGGTCCATAAAGCTTCGCTGTATATGGAGCAGCATTTTCATATGGCACAGTAATGCCGGAATTAACTTTCAGCATTGCATTAAAATTTGAACCCGGCCGGAGCAATATTCCCAGAAGCGTTCCCTGAGTCTGAACAGTCCCTGAGCCGGTAACTGTTCCTCCTTTCATTACTGTTAAATCATCTCCGGAACCATCGAGTATTGTAAGAACAATTCCTGAATTCACTGATATACTTCCGCTGTCTATTGTCACCTGATCAGCGCTTACATTTGCAGTAATTGTAACTGTATTCGGATATCTTACTGTAATTAAACCGCTTGCATTTGTAGGTGTAAGTGTTGCAGCTATCCAGGTCGAACCGCTGTTGGTTGACATCTGCCATGTAGAAGTCGAATTCCAGTCACCAGAAACAATGCTTCTGAAATATTCATTCGCCGAATAAGCAGATCCGTTTACTGCAAAGAATATTAAACAGAAAAGGGTAAAATGGTTTAATGCTTTTTTCATTTGATTCTCCTTTCTAAGAATGTATAAATGATATATTAAGAATTTGACGGTAAAATTATTTTACTCTTCCTTTTGCTTTCAACTTTCATAAAAAATCCCCCTGATACGAAATTGAGATCAAAATAAATCTGATGAATCAGATTACTTCGTAAGGCGTTACGATGTTTTGATATAGATTAGTGTACAGGGGGAATAATAATTATAAATCGTAAATTCATTTAAACATCCGGAACGCCTTGTGAACAAAATAATAATCATTTGCCGGATTTGTCAAAGAAAAATATTAAGGGTTTTAGAATACATGTTTGAATAATTATTTTACAAAACGCTAATAATATTCGATTACAGTTCATTTTTTACATTTCCGGTTGTCTTCAAAGGGAATTTTTTAGGAAATGGTGTTCATAAACCTTTAATTAATCCGGTATTAGAATAATATTTTACAACTAATTCAAACATTGGCAGAAACAGTAATCCATGCAGCAGACACGTTTGGTCAAGTTTCTGTAATCACTTAGTAAGAATGAAATCCGGTAATTCAGAGACTTTACAAATTCACCTTCATTCAATATAAATAGAAATGTAACAAAACTGTTTGAAATTCATTTTAAATACTTTCGGAGTTTGAATCACACGATCTGAATGAAGGGAAAAGAAGTAAATATTGTAATTGAAATGAGAAGCAATCCTGTGATTATGCTGACATTACTCCGGAGTCTGTCAACACAGTTGAAATGATATGTTATTTCCCGGAAGCGTAACCCGAATTGTTAATTAACAAACCATGTTTAAATGACAATTACAATAAAATATTCCAGTCTTAACGGAATTAGTATAAAAAATAATTGCGGAGTCAGTAATAATATTCCTGATCTCCGCATTTATTTTCAATATTGTTACAGGTAAAGACTTATAAGATCGTTTAAATTAAAGTAAAATCAGAATAAGTTTTTTTACTTGTTATCACGGCGTCACAGCAATCACACCAAGTGTTGCGTTGTTTTCCACTAAACTGACATCATCAGCATCTACAATATCATCTCCGGTAACATCTGTCGGCTCATATCCCGCTAATGAAACACTCGCGGCATTTTCGACTTCACTCAGGTCTCCGGCATCAACTGCTCCGTCCTGATTAACGTCACCGCTGTACAAACAATACTTCGTTCCTTTTTTAACCATATTGTTGCCGAATGCCTGATTGAGCGCAAATGTGAAATCATAATTCAGTGTCGAATCCTGTATGTAATAAACTCCGTTCTTGCTCCATGTCTCTATGCAGTTTCTGTGTTTAATCTGTAGATAATATGTACCGGTGGCTGCATTGGCAAACTGCATTCCAGACTTAAATGTAAGAGAATCAAGTAGTCCTGTCGAAGAATCAGTTACTGCATATGGAAAAGATGTATTTCTCAGATATGCTCTTATTGTATCTGTAAGGTTTAAATTGTTTGTTGATACATTGTAAAATCCCTGCTGGATCAGTCCGATAGCTGCCGAAACTTTAGAGGAATCCGCTGACCATCTTGAGAATGAAGCAATTCCGTTTAATGTAATCTGATCAGCTGCAATGTTTACTGTTCCTGTCTGATAGAGCCATGTGCTTCCGGAGTTTGTTGACCTGAATAATTTTAAAGACGGTTCGGGTTTACCGTTTAATTCGGAATCGTCATAACTGAAAACTAATGTTGCATTTAATCCTGTGTTATTTGACGGCGTAATATCGTAATATCTTCTGATGCTCGTGCCTCCGTTTAGTCCTGTCTGAACTGTATGTCCCCTTCTTACTTCCGTATTCCCTATATTAACCGTTGTTGTTAATATAGCTCCGAGTCCGCCGACATTCAGTGCCGAAGGTATTCCGGCATTTCTTGAGGTTGTAATGTAGCCAGTATTTCCTTTAACCGTATTCCCTTTTGTTTCAGTTAAATATCCCGTTGAAGTAATTGTAATGATCTTTCCGTTCAGATCGAGATCACCCAGTATTACTGCAAGCGTATCGGGAATCGAAATATTATTTGACAGCAATGTACCAGACGGATTATTGATTTTTAAACCGACATAACTGATATTTGCGGTTGAAATAGTCTGAAACACGCTTCCGTTATAAATTATGTCACTGTTAGTCGTATTAAATAAGCCGTTCTGAATTATAGGATTGGCTGCTGTCAGACTAAGAACTTTGTTGCTTATATCAAATGAAGCTCCGGTGTTTATATCTATGCTGCTCATCTTATGATCACTGTTTAATGTGACAATTGCTCCGCTAAGCAAGGTTATTGCAGGAATAATGCTTCCTGTCCCCTGTAAAGTATGTAACCCGCTCTGTATATCAATATCACCGACTCCCGATATCGTTCCGTTATTTGTAACATTCCCGTATATAAAAAGTGTATAGCTCGAAGTAAAGTTTGTACTTAATGTTGCTCCATTGTCAATTGTAATATTTCCGTATAATCTGCCGTTATAAGGCGGACTTAATTCCGAACAAGTTGTTGTTCC
>JAEUSI010000118.1 GCA_016788375.1 Ignavibacteria bacterium
ACTGCCGGATGTTGCTGGTCACATGATTGCTTCAATTATATAATTCCACTTCAGAGAGAAAGAATCAAGATTCAGATTTGAAAAGATTTATGAAGTAAACATAGAAAAGTAATTTATACGGCTCTCATATTTCGTAACCTCCTGTTTTTTAATAATGTAAATATAATAAATTAGAATTGATATAAATTCTTTTAAAAGGAAATTTTTAGAAATTTACTCATAACTTTTTTGGAATAAATAAATCAGGTCAGAGAACATGGTCTCTGACCTGAGAAATAAAAGATTACGGTGTAATTACATAAATTCCTGAAACTGAATTATTCTCGACAATTGAAAGATCAAATGCATCAACGATTTCATCATTGTTCAAATCTGTTGCAAAGTTTCCCTCCACACCGGTTAGAGCATCATTTTCTATTTCTGACATATCCGAACCGTCGATAATTCCATCCTGGGTTACATCGCCGGAATAGAAACACCATTTACCGTTTATTTCAATCATATTATTTCCGTACGCCTGTGACTGTCCTGAAGTAAAGTCATAAACAATACTGTCTGCCGTAATCGAAACAGGATTTGCACTCCAGGTTTCAATTGTATTCTGACTTTTTATCGCAATGTAATATTCACCTTCTGAAACCGGATATGGAAATTGATAAAATAAATTCCCCGCTGAATCCGAGTAAGCCGAACCTGAAGCTGCAACTGAATAAGGAGGTTTTGTATCAATTAAATTTATCATAGCATTTTGTAAAACACTATATTCTGCAACAGCCCTGCCGCCATATGAAAACCTTGTGCAGCTCCAGCATTCATGTTTAAGAATATTACTGCCTTTAATACTTCCGTTAACATTTATTCCCATAGGTCCGCCCCCGCCGTTTGTTACAAGAACACGTATAAAATGCTCACCTCTGCTTAATGTTCGGGTCACATTTACCGGTGTAGGTCCGCCAAAACCAGTTGGTCCTCCTATTTCTAATCCGTCTAATATTACAGAACCTCCGTCATCTGTCATAACTTCTAAATTAATGTTCACAACAGATTCATTTGCGCATATATAAAAGCATGTCTCAAATACATACAGATCGGAACTTGAATAATGCCCGACCGAAAACCATTCGGAATATGCAGAAATCCATTTGCTGCTGCTTTGCGTGTACCATTGCGGAGGCTGAAGCGCTGCCGGCAGTACACCTGCCAGCTTTGGAAGCAGAGGTATTCTCGTATTCAACGGGGAAGTAACTAATTTCCAGTATTCATCATTTTTATAGTCAGGATATAAAGCATTATTCTTGTGATCAACTCCGGTAGATATATTAAGAGAATCCGTAATGCATTCAGGCGGACAGTAGTTGTCAATATCACATCTGCATTTTCCGAGCTGAAACGGATTAGGACCAAACTCAACAGACAATCCCGAATTATCTGCATTGTACAGAGGTCTGGAAATCCTCGGCTGACTCAGGGGACCGGGATCCCACATGTATCCGAATCCGTCCGTTTTTCTGTAAAGTATGTTTGATGGTGTGATGTATTGGGGTGCAATTCCGACAAGATACGGACCTAAATTCGGAAGCAGAGGAGATCCTCCGGAGTTATTTGAATTTTTATAACGTGTTATAAATGCCGGAGAAGTTCTTCCGTCATTAGTATTGCTGTATGTGAATTTTATATTCGCATTATCTGACATGCAATCTACCAGTTCAAAGCAAACCTGAAAACTGACATATTCTGATTTATTAAATACCATTGCTCTTAAGTATGTAATTATAAGCTGATTATTTTTTATTCCGCAGGTTAGTCCGTTTATTCCTCCCGTAGAATCCGGATTCCGGAAAGTAAAGTCTATCCACAAAGGATAAATTGCCGGTCTGTCATAATTCCCGTTTATAAAATTATCTGTTCCGAAATTAGCAGGAAAATCGTACCAATGCAAATTACCGTGCGGAGACAATCCGGTAGGATACTCTGAAAATCCTATAATTCCGTTGGTACCGATAAAAAGCGAGTCATAGCAAACTCCGCATAACTTTAATTTTTTGGTAGGATCAGAATTACACAATGATTGAATTTCATTTAAAGACAATCTGAAATATCCGTCATCCATTCCGGTAACATCATCCGGTGCTTTAACAAGTTTTGAACCGGCCTGATTTACTCCATTCTCTATAAGTTTTATTCTGCAGACAGGATCATTTTCCCATGAATAAACCGGACGGGAAGGGTAAAGAGGATATGGCGCTTTGGAATTTGCAAAAAAGTACTTGCACCCGAAATCACCGCTGTTAACACCCTGACCCGAACCGCCGTTTGAATCTGTTCCGAAACAGTCTGTTTCAAGCGTAGCTTTTAACAGTGAAAAGTTTGTAATCATAGAACCCATTCTATAACCCTGACCGGAAGTCAGAGACTGCATGCAGTTCGGCGGAACATATGCCATTATTAAACTGTGATTTGGTTCATATGTATTTCCATCAGGATCAATGTTTGAAAGTTTGCAGGTAGCCGGCAACCAGGGATATCTTGTACAGCTGGCTCCGCTTACATCGAATAATGTAGGATCAGCCTGAGTGTCATAAACATAATCTCCGCAGGTGTATTTAGTACTGCCGTTAACATGTTCTTCGCAGGTTCCGGGTTCACATGGCATTCCGTGAAATGTATGATAAAGTCCCAGACAATGTCCCATTTCATGGGACAGAATATGAGGAAGAACGGCAAGATCACCGCCGATTACTAAAGCTGTCGCGCCAATCTGACTTGCCATACCGAAATTCAGCGTTCCCATTCCGAAAAAATAAATATCTATCCCGTCTGAATCGCAACTGAGTGGAGAAAAATCATCGAATTTTCCGTCTCTTGGAGATTCATCCGGAAGAAATGTTGACTTATAATATAAAGCAGTATTTGGTATGTCATCCATACTAATGATCTTAAAGCAAATGTTATGCTGGGCGAAATCCTGAGTTAACCTGTTTAATGCCTGTGACACCTGTGCATAAGTCAATCCACCAGATCCGTCATCCATTCTCATTGTATGAATGCAAATATTTATACAGCAGCTTCCGGTTGGCGGAAGCTGCAGCTGATCTCCCGGAATTGTTTGCAAATAATCAGGTTCGTTAGACGGCGTCTTGCAGAAATTCTGTGATGTTAAAAGAGATGACCATGAAGTTGATACCCTGATACCATCTACAACTGCATTCGGTGCTCTTGTATTTGTACCCTGCCTTATTCCGATTCTTCCGATTGCAGAAGCATCTGCTGAAAAATAAGTAATCGGACCAATTTCAGGAATTAATGGTTCAGTTGCAGGCAAATCTAAATTAAACACAAATAAACTTACTTCATCGTTTGAAGTGCTGCCAGGTACGAATAAATATTTTAAAACTAATAAATAAGTTACTCCTTTATAATAACTGTGAGGTGTCCAGATTCCTCCAACCAATGTGTCAGAAGATGAATTACTCTTTGTGATTCCGAAACTGATGTTTCCGGTTCCGTTTATAGATCTGGCATAGACTCTTCCTTTATAATTTGTTGTTGATCCTGACTCCAAAAATGCCATAAAATAATCTCCTCTTGCTGCAGAATCTACTCTTATCATAAATGAAGCGTAGACGGTTCCTGTATTTACACTATCCTGTGAGAAATCTTTCAATTTATCCTGTCCTGAAGATTTTAATGTTATGGCATTACCTATTCCGGAAGACGGATATCCGGCAAAAATTAAACCAGGTGAAGTAACATAAATCGGATTTAATGCTCCGCCGGTATTTGGAATCCAGCCATTGGCATAAGGTGAAATTTGTCCGAGAGAATCACCTGCAGTATAATTAAAATTTTCCTCTAATATCAATTGTGCTTGCAAACCGGAGGATTTTAAATTTATGGTAAATACTTTGCTTAATAATATACTGAAGACTAAAATTTTAAATATTTTTTTCATTTTTCGTAATTTATAAAAGTTATAAAAATTATTTTAACAACAACATTTTTTTTGTAAAAGAATACTGACCAGCCGTGATTTTATAAATGTATGCTCCGCTTGCTAAATTACTTCCGTCAAATTCATATTTATAAATTCCGGGATTCAGAACAGAATTTACAATAGTTGCTACTTCTTTGCCGGAGATATCATAAATCTTTAAAGAAACAAATCCCAAATCCGGAATCCCAAATTCCAAATTCGTAGTCGGATTAAACGGATTCGGATAATTCTGCGACAGCGAATATTTCTCCGGCATACCGATCACAACTTCATTTGATAAGTTATAATATTCATAGTTGCCGTTAAAATCTGTTTGCTTCAGTCTGTATTTGTATTTTCCGGAATTAAGATTTCTGTCTTCATAAGAATAATTTTGCGGTGTGTTTGAATTTCCGTGACCTTTGACAAAATTCACCTTTGACCATTCATTATTCACAAATGATCTTTCAACATCAAAGCCCGAGTTATTTGTCTCTGAAGCTGTTGTCCAGTTTAACATGACATTATTATTTCTGACCGATGAAGTGAAAGAAGACAATTCAACCGGAAGCGGAAAGTCAGCTTCATCAGCGCCTTTGTAAGGGTGAAAAAGACTTCTTGTCTGTCCGTCAATATCATCAGGAACTAATGCATCCGGAATTCCGGCAAGCTGATTATCGCCAATAGATGTACCGGCGAGATGCAGATCAGTTGGTGATTGAAAAGTAACAGGATGTGAATTTGAATGCTGATCCAAAGCTGTAGCCGTGTAAAAATCCGTAACATTGTTGTATGATATGCCGTGAAAATTAATTAAATCCGGATTTCCGCCATTGAAAAAATCATTATAATCCGAGACAGACAGTGAAGAATTAATATCAATAATTATCGTTCGGGAATTAGCAATTAACAAATTGTTTATCAGTGAAATATCTACAGATGAAATTCCGTAAACCGGAGCGCCTAAATCATTATTCACACATTGCAATGTGTTATTTATAAAAAGAAGATTTCTGCAGTTTTCAATCTGAAAATCAGTTTCGTTATGTAATAAATTTCCGACAGTGCAGAAATTATTGGAAATTACAGATTGCAATACAGATGTTCCGCAGTTTGATAATACTACTCCGATTCTACCGATATAATAACCATAAATATTGTTTTTGTTAAACTGGAGCAGCTTACATGCTCTGAGATTAACCGCTATTCCGTCGGAAACATAAATATTGTTTTTTTCAACTATCAGTGAGTTGCAGTTACTGATATTAAGAGTAAGCCCTTTGTGGAAGGTTGTTGAAGGCGGAAAAGTGTTGCCGGTAATTCTTACATTTACCGAATAATTTGAACTATTCCCTAAATTCACATTATTGAATTCTCCTTCAAAACTGTTGTCTTTTATTAAAATATCAGTGAGATTTGTATTAATGTCCGAGAAGTCTTCATCTATGTGCACTCCGACAAATTTGCTGTCAAGACCGATTAATCTGTTATTAATTATCTGAATATTGCTGCATTGATTAACAAAATGAATGTTTGTAGCCATAGAAATACCTGTTATCGAAAGATCACGGATAATCAGATTACTTGCTCCGTTGATTGTCATAGTTGTTACGATATCGAAAGGATCAGGAAAATATCCAATAGAAACATCATTTGGATTTCCCGTTTGAGATTTGAAAGTTACCGTATTTGCAATACTTGATCCGGGGATAGAACTTATGGATATTTGTTCGTTATAATTTCCCGTTAATATATCGAAAACCACAGCTCCGTTGACTCCAAGAGTATTCAGATCTGAAACTGCAGAATTTATTGTAGTATAATTACCCCCGCTGCCGATCGTATATGTACCGGCAAGCGGTGTTGAAAAAGAATTTGAAGAGAATAAAATGAATATTGCTGTAACGCAGAAAAGTTTTAATAATGCTTTCATTTTAGTTTTCCTTTAATTTAATGGAATTTATTTTTTTGAATGTATGAATAATAATGCAAAAAAAACAGTTTTTAAGAATTTCATAATAACAAAGAGCTTATTGATTATTTCAGACTTCCCCCTTCCGGCAATTTCTTTGGGTTGGAATCAAAGAATCACCTTCGGGAGGAATGTCTGAGTTCTTCCTTTTAATTACTGTTATGGAGAAACAACTGAAACATACAACGAAGAATTATTTTCAACTATAGCCAGATCGCTCGAATCTACAAAATCATCTCCCGTAATATCAGAATTTACATAACCTGTTATTCCATGGATTGCAGCGTTTTCCACCTGACTGATATCCCATGCATCAATTACTCCGTCCTGATTCAGGTCTCCGGAGTAAACTGACCAGACAGTGCCTGTCTGCGTCATATTATTTCCGTAAGCTTTTGACTGACTTGAAGTAAAATCATAATAAGTCAAACTGTTTGAAGAAATTGTCACGGGATTTGCCGACCAGGTTTCAATTGAGTTTCTGTGTTTTAAAACCAGATAATAATTTGTTCCGTTAACAACATTTGAAAAAATAAATGTTCCTACTCCGGATTCGTTTAACACAGCTTCAGATGAATCAGCTATTTGGTATGGGCTGTCGGAGTTTCTCAAAAAAACACTGACTGTATCACTGACCATAGTACCGGTATAAGAATTATAAAAACCTTCTAAAAAAGCCGAGAAGTTCAGTACATAAGCAATACTGCCGTTAATTGTACCTCCTCCTGTATAAGAACCGTTAATAATTACAACATCCGAGTAAATTTCTGATCCCGAATCGAGAATAAGCGTACTTCCTTCATCAAAATAAATCTCACTCTGGCTGTATACAGTTGATGAAAATACAAGCATTAGAAGAACAAGGCAATTTGTCATTTTCAATTTTATACTCCTTATTTTAAATTTGTTAAATTCACTTTATTTCCTTTATGAGATGTTTGCTTAAAATTATCAAGTTCATTTACCATTTTTTCCAATTTTACAAGTTTTTCATTCATGGATTTAATTGATTCAATTTCTGAAGCAAGCTTTATATTATTTTGCTTCAGTTCTTCATTTTCAGTTTTCAACTCCTGAATTGCTTTTACAATCGGAGCGAACAAATCATTGTAACGCATTGAATACATGCCTTCATCATCTATGTTTATAATGCCGCTATTATCTTCTCCGAATTCTTTTAAAACATCTTCAACTTCCTGAGCTATGAATCCGAATTCAGTTTTATGTTTTTCATCGCTGTTGCGCGTATATGAGACAGTTCTTAACTTAGAGATAAAATTCAGTCCAAGATTTGAAGTAAGAATATTTGACTTCAATCTCCTGTCACTAGTACAATTCCAGGGAACCTGAGTGCAGTACAACGTTACTGCAGTATTTCCAATTCTAACCTGATTACTGAGTGTACCATTCGGCACCTGAGCGCCTTTTCCAATCGCAGTATTATTACTTCCCGTGGTAATGCCATACCCCGCACTATCCCCTAAAGCCGTGTTTGAATTTCCCGTCGTAATATTATATAAAGAAATATATCCAACTGTGGTGTTTTGACTTCCGGAGATATTATTCAGTAAAGATTCGGATCCCATGGAAGTATTTTCCGAACCCGATGTGTTTATTAGTAATGACCTATATCCTATTGCTGTGTTATAATAGCCTGAAATGTTATCCCGTAAAGATTCGTTTCCCATTGCTACATTATAATTTCCGTTATTATTTCTTAAAGCCCAATCTCCATTTGCTGTGTTTTCAAAACCGCTAGTATTAAGTAATAAAGCTCTTCCAACCGCTGTGTTTCCATATCCAGTAGTATTGTATCTTAAGGATTGATATCCCAAAGCTGTATTAAACTGACCTGAAGTATTGTTTTGTAACGATTGATGTCCCAGAGCCGAGTTAAACTGACCCGAAGTATTCGCACCTAACGAACTAACTCCAATTGCTGTATTAAATGAACCGACAGTGACGGAAGACAATGAAAAAGGTCCCATAGCAGTGTTACTATTGCCTGTGATAATAAAATTTCCGGAATTAATACCTAAAAATGTATTATTAGTCCCGTAGTTATGTAAAAATCTGTCTGTTCCTTTATATATTGCACCTATGTTTGAACTTGTTGTATTTTCAATACGAAGTGAATTATATACTCTTACCTGTCCCGGATACAATGTGTTTGAAAAAACAGATTCAATTTTCAGAAATGGAGTAGCCGGACCATTTATTGAATTTACAGGTGGCATACCGATAATTAATCCCTTTTTAAGCGCACCCGGGTTAATGCCGAAAAATGGTTGTGAAAAAACTGAAGTTGCAAACATCAGAAAGATTATTACTAATTTCGCAGAGAGGTTTAAATTTGTTTTCATTTTATTTTTGTTTTAAGTTTTTTAAAATTTTATTTTTAAAGTTCGTTTATTTTAATTTTAACTCTGACTGCAGAATGTATTTACCATTTTTCTTTCTTGAGACATTCTTCCTGCTTTGAGTTCCAGATTATATTCAAATCTGCACAATTCTTCTTTTCTGATTTCTGTGGCAAGCGTATGGAAACCTGCTTTGAGTTTCTTATTGAGCAGATACATGCTTTCTGTTTTATCGGAATTCTGAATTATCAGACTTGTATTCCCTGATTTTGGCAAATAGAATTTAATTTTAACATAATCATCCGTGCTGTCGGTGAAATTCTGATACAAGGTTAATCTGTCCGGATTTTCCGTCGCGAGAGAATTCTGAATTTCTTTATTTACAGATTCTGATTTGTCAGCTGTATCAATAGTAAAGCTGTAATTAATTTTGCTGCTCTTTTGCTTTCCTGCTTTATAAAAATATTTAACCGCTTCAATTTGAAAATAAGAAAACTTAAAGCCTGTTTTGTTTGTAGTGTTGTCCATTTTACTGCTCCTTTCATTTTCCGGATTCTTCGGATTTGATTTTTATGTTTGATTTTAATTTTAAAGTCTCAAAGAACATTTACTTTTGTTTTCTGATACAAAGATATTGCAATCCGGTACCTGTTCAAAAGAAACTTTTTGCGATTTACTCACGAATTATTCAGAAATTTGACCTGTAATATGTGATAATGAATTGTTTTTAAAGAATTTGAAGGATTTGGAAGCAGGTTTGACTCACAAAAAAGTATTATCAATTCTGAATAAACGCCGGGAATTTTAATTTTTAAAACAGAAAAAGCCGGATGAATTAATTCAACCGGCTTTCAAAGAATTTTAAAGTATTAGAATTAAAATATATTTGAATCAAATAATTGAAATTATTTAAAGAACACAATATCAAAATCTGTGATACTCTGAATTCCTGAGTATCACAGTTTATAAATTTTTAAAATCCGGAAACTTCTTTAATCTTTTCCTTTACACTTTTATCAAGCAATGTTCTTTCTGTATTGGTCATGTTCATTCTTACTTTTTCCGGAACTTCTGAAGGACCCGGAGAACACGGAGTAATTACAGATAAACCAATTGTTGAATTGTTTTCTACAATTGACAAATCACCGGCATCAACAATAAAGTCGCCATTAATATCAGTTGGCATTCTGCATCCGTCAATACTTAAAGCTACATCATTTTCTACCAGAGACAAATCGCTTGCATCAATTATTCCGTCCTGATTTACA
>JAEUSI010000119.1 GCA_016788375.1 Ignavibacteria bacterium
GATAAAAATTCATTCCGCATAATTTGTTTTTCCGTAATTATGCGGATGTTTTTATGTATCCCGGGGTTATTACTTTTTTAACAGAAGTTAGAATCCGTGTAACATCATAATAATAATTTTAAAGTACTGTAATTTTTTATTCTGTATGAATATTTGTATTAAAAACAAAGAAGGGAAATCTGAATGAGGAAAATCATTTTGGTAATACTGCTGATCATTGTAACTTTCTACGGATGCGGCAGAGACGAAATCGTCACTCCTCCGGATGAAGCAAACACTTCCAAAGGCGCTTATATTCTTTCGGAAGGGACATTCACGCCGGGAACGAGCAAGTTATCTTTTTATAATAAAAGCAGCGACAGTTTTTTTACAAGCATTTTTAATCCGGTAAACTTAGGCAATTCGCCTGACGGAATGATTCTGAGCGGTGATGTTCTTTATATTACGGAACAGGGCAACTTTGGCTCTGCAGGCAAAATATACAAAACAGATACCAACGGCACGGTTCTGCTCTCCGCCGGTACGGGAGTTAATCCGTATTCTCTGACTGAAGCAAACAATAAACTTTATATTACAAACGGTCCGGCGAATAATGTAAGCGTTGTCGATAAAAATTCATTATCTGTTATTACAACAATAAACACGGGCTTATATCCTCAGGAAATAATTTCTATCGGGAATAAAGTCTTTGTCTGCAATACGAGCGTTTTCGGAGGAGGAACAGATTCAACAGTAACAGTAATAGACGCCGTTACAGATTCGGCAGTTGCAACAATTGTACTGAAAAAGTTCGCTACTTCACTTGCTGTATCAACCGACAATAAGCTCCTTATCGGCTGTCCGGGAGATGCGTCAACTGCAGTTATTTATAAAGTTGACCCGTCAACTTACATTAAAACAGACTCTTTTAAAAACATGAACCACGGATTTTGCAGGGACATTACCGTGATAAACAGTTCATCGATATTATTTATCGGGGGTGACATTTATTCTGAAGGAACTATAGAATGGTATTCATTAATAACGGGTTCATCTGTTACTCTGATTCCAAAACCTGCGAATGAAATCAATTACAGTCTGGCGTATGACCGTGAATCGGATAAAATATATGTTGGTACGGCATCAACGAACTTTACATCTGCAGGCAGGTTTCAGATTTACAATAATTCAGGTACACTGCAAAAGAGTTTTACGATTTCTAACAGTTCATCTTCCGGATTAGCGCCGAGAAGAATTGTTGTAAAGAACTGAATTCCGGAAATTTCTGACTGACAATTATATTACATTTTTCATTTCACTGTAAATTAGAATTCATTCCCACCGGTTTATGTTTCCGTATTGACGATATCCGCAGTAATACTTAATATTAATAATTAAATTGATTAAATCTTAATTGATTGCGAATTTTAAATAATGAGTACAGATAGCAAGCAAACAGAAGTAAACAGATTAATACAAAGAGGAATAGTTTTCGGAGTGATATGGATAATGGGAATTGGTTCCGTTATAGCAATTACATCCGCTGTTCAGGCAAAGAAGCTGATAAGAGAATCAGGAGGCGTGCTTGAAGGAAACAAAAGAGCTTCATTAAGTATGCTTTCGGGAATAGCAGGACTGGCAGTATTGCTTGCAGTGTTCATATTTGTACTGATTTACAGGAAACATTAAACCGGAAAATAAATTTATTTTATAAATTAAAAACAATCTGAAACAATAATTAAATGGAATACAAAGATTATTATAAAATACTCGGTGTAAACAAAAGCGCAAATCAGAATGAAATAAAAAAAGCTTACAGAAAACTTGCCGTAAAATATCATCCCGATAAGAATAAAGACAACAAAGCCGCCGAAGAGAAGTTTAAGGAAATAAATGAGGCGAACGAAGTTCTGAGCGATCCGGATAAAAGAAAGAAATATGACGAGTTCGGAGAAAACTGGCAGAATTATCAGCAGACTGGAGGAACACAGGGAGGATTTGACTGGTCACAGTACAGAACTGGAGGCAACGGCAGTCAGAGATATTACAATTATGAAGGTGATTTCGGAGATTCATTCGGCAGCGGAGGCTTCTCGGATTTTTTCGAAAGTCTTTTCGGAGGCGGAAGCACTTTCAATACTTCAAGACAGGGCAGAGGAAGAAAAAGCGCAAGGAAAGCGACTTTAAAAGGAGAAGATATGAATGCGGAGATGAGCATTACCCTTGAAGATGCTTATCTCGGAGCGGAAAAGATATTTGATCTTAACGGACAGTCAATTAAACTCAGGATCAAACCCGGCATTGCAAGCGGTCAGATTTTGAAACTATCCGGTAAAGGCGGAGCTGGTTATAATGGAGGAAATACGGGAGATTTGTATCTTAAGATTAACATACTTTCAGATCCGCTTTTTGAAAGGAAAGGAAACGATCTTCATACGATACTACCTGTTAATCTTTATACTGCAGTGCTTGGAGGAAAAACGCAGCTGAAAACTTTTAAAGGAACTATTAACATAAACATCCCCAAAGAATCTCAGAACGGAAAAGTTTTAAGGCTTCAGAAAATGGGAATGCCTCATTACGGAAAAACGGGAGAAAACGGTGATTTATATGTAAAGCTTGAAATTGAAATTCCCACAAACCTCAGCAGCAAGGAATTAAATCTATTTAAAGAATTATCACAAATCAGAAGTTAAAATTAATCTGACCTGACAAAAAAAAAGACTGAATTGCTTCAGTCTTTTTTTATTTATGAAAAGTATAATGTTATATTTATGGTTTAACCGTTGCAACTGAAGCGGCAACGTTATTCTCGACTAAACTTACATCAGCCGCGTCAACATAATCATCTCCGTTACAGTCCTGTCTCACATAACCGCTGAGAGAAACTGTCGAAGCATTTTCAACATCACTCAGATCTGATGCATCTACTGACTGATCCTGATCCACATCGCCGTTGTAACATGCAAATTTCACCGGAGAAATATCTACCTGCTTTATGTTGTTTCCGTATGCCTGAGCAGCTGCAGTTGTAAGATCATAAGATAATGCATATGAATTAAAGCTTTGTCCGGGAGATTTACTCCATGTTTCAATGGTATTTCTGTGATTAAAGACAAAGTAATAAGTCACGGAATTAAATACCCTTGTAAATGAAATTACTCCGGCACCTGTGTTTGAAAGATAAACTTTTCCGGAATCTACAAGCGCGTACGGTGAAGTACTGTTTCTTACATAAACTCTCATCGTATCTCTTACCATTATATTTGCTGTAGCATCATAAAATCCCTGAATCAAAGCATTAAAAGTATAGCTTGAAGGATTATGAGCCTGAATGTTAATCAGACTGTTTCCAGTTGCAGTCTGACCGTCGGGATTAGTAATTGTAATATTTTTCGCGCCGACAGTAGCGCTGACAGTATTGATATTCAGTGTTACCTGAGTCGGCGAATTAAATGTAATGCTGTTAACGGTTACTCCGCCTGTTATGGATGCAGCAATATGATTTGCAAATCCGGGTCCGCCTGCATCTGCACCCGGATCATAAAATTCAGATCCGGAAGCTGATGTGCCTGTAATTACAATATTCACAGAAGTCTGTCCAGCATCAATATTTACAAGACTTGAAGAGGATGGTGTCGCCGGCGGCGGAGCTTTCAGCTGAACTGCCCTTACTCCCCATGAGTTGTTTGCATTGCAGTATTCCTGAAATGTCCAGAATGTCATATCATCTGTCGGATCAACAACAGTCTGCGAATAATCGCCCCATCTTTGCGTACCTGATTCAACATTATAGTTTGTGGAACTTGACTGCAGGAGTAAATTTGCCTGCGTAGTTCCGAGAGCATCTGTTCTTAATCTTCCGGAAGCATAAATCTCTGCCTTGTTTGCAGTTCCTGCGCGGCTGTACGCAATCGCCATATGTCCCTGACCTGACATTGCGCAGCTTGGAATCCAGTAATTGAGAATGTTGGAAGCAGCAGGATCGAATATTGTACCTGACTGAGAAAGTGAAGGTGTTGTAGTCAGGTTAGTAACTTCATACCATCTTGAAGCGAGTCTGTTTCCACTAGTACTTGCAACACCGCTTGAGTTAACTTCAAAGTTGTGTGCAGTCCATAAAGTAACGGTATTCGATATCTTATTTCTGTGAATAGCTGCTGCAAAAAGTCTGTCATCAAGTCCGTCAAGATTAGCAGTCGAACCGTTACAGGGAACTGACTGAGATGATGTTGTTGTCGGAACAGTAATATTCAGATTTCCCGAAAGAACCGGTGTAGTGCCGGGATTTGTAACTCTTCTGATTGTTAATCTGGAGTATGCAAAATTACTTACTCCGATAAAATATCCTTCGGTAGCGGAAGGATCGTCATTATCCACACCCTGCGGTGTTCTCGGACCTTCGGTTGAACCGTTTGATATCTGATGAAATCCGGATACCGTAAGTGATCCTGCATTAAGATTCGTTTTATTCACAACCCAGACGGATGTCCCGAGATAAGCATAAGGTGAAACATTCTGAAACATATTTGCACCGATATATAAAGCAAATTTATCCACACCTAAAGTTGGATAATCTGCAAATGCTCCAGCATCAGCGCCTGGAGTTCCCACTGCATCCTGCTGAAACTGGAAGAAAGTAAAGCTTGATGAATTTGTAATTGTAGGACCTGAACTTCTGGCAATCATAATTCTGTTAGCTCCGGAACCCGGGAGATTTATTCCTACTACATACCATCTTTGTGTTAATCTGTCGTATCTTATATGTGGATCTGATGTACCTGTTCCGTTATCTACTGAAGAGAAAAAAGCATCCAGTCCTACGTTCAGTCCGCCAACCACACCTGCTTTGCTGTAAACTGTAATTCTTCCGTTAGATGTAACCATAACCTGAGTTGGACCTACATCACCCTGTGAATCCGGCGGTATATAACCCGCTGTTGACAATACCGGACCTACAAACGTTGTCCCGAGGGTCTGCGGTGCATCTGTCTGAAGTGGTTCCTGATATTTTTCATCAGGATTTCTGGGAGGCCATTGCGATACCGGGGGTGCGTCGGGATTCTGAACAAGATTTTCGGTAGCTTCCTTGCTTTCTTCAAACTCTTTTCTTTCTATAGGTCTTTCCTTGGGTGTTTTGTACCTTGCTTCGGGAAGCATTGCTTCTCTTTCCATGATTTCCGCTACTGTAAGCGTAATGCCCGGACCAAAGTCCATCGGTACTCCTACTGTACCGGTATCCTGTCTTGAAACTGTCTGATACTGATTCCATTCAGGACTGATAATTTTTGAACCGGCATTATTATCTTCAGATAAATTTAATGCCAGCAGGAAAAAAGATACTGCCGGAATCAGCAAAAAACTGTAGTGCTTGTGTATCAGTTTTGAAAAAATGTTGTTTCTGAATTTCATACTGAAATGTAAATTAAGTTATAAAAAATTTGAGGCGGTTAAATTTAGTGCATTTATAAGCAATTGTAAACATAAAATCCGGAATTTTATTAATTTGTATACATCTGTATTCAGCTGCTGATAATACATTAAAACACTGTTATCTGCTCAGAGAAATTTTTCTTTCAGTTCAGGAGTCGGAATCCTGCAGGAATCCTTCCTGCCGAAAATTTTGTATCTGTTGTGTGCAATGAAGTCATACAGGTAATTTCTGAAGGAAAGAGGTATTATTCTGAATACATAAAGCGTTTTCCAGAAACCCGGGAATTCCTTTACTATATTAAGAGCTGCATCAGATTTAACAAAGTATTTATTTCCGGAAATCAGCACAACAGAATCGAATTCCGTTTCATTTAAACTGAACTGACACAAAAAATTCTTTCCTGCTTCTGACTGCAATGCTGCAAATTTAAAGATATTATTTTTGTCTCTGTCTATAATAAAGTTTACGCTCGAATTGCAAAGGTTACATACTCCGTCAAAAAGTATAACTTTGTTTTCTATCATACAAAACTCTTTTTAGGTATAAATTATAATAATTAATAACTAAATTTTATTCAAATAAAAATTCTTATACAACTGAACAATAAAATAGCAGTCATAGGCGACATTCACGGTTGTTACAATACACTTCTGAATATCTACAGTAAAATCTCTGATATTGAAGAAATATACAGTGTAGGTGATCTTATTGACAGAGGCAACTTTTCAAAAGAGGTAGTTCAGTTCTGCATGGATAATAATATCAGACCCGTAAAAGGAAATCATGAAGACATGATGATAAAAGCAGTAGAGAAGTCGGATAATTTATTCAGTTTTATCACTAAGGACGCAGAGCTTTATTATTATAACGGCGGGCAGGAAACTCAGTATTCATATATAAAGTCAAGATCTTATTCGGATTTTAAAAAATTCAAATGCTCAGTCAGGGATCTCGGACATTTTGATTTTCTGAAGAATCTTCCTTTAAAATATGAATTTGATAAATTGATTATTTCACATGCCGGAATCATTGAAGGCGGAGATGATGTTTCGATAATCTGGAACAGAAAATCTCCCGCATTTTTGAACAAGCTTCAGATTTTCGGACATACTCCCCTGCAGGAATTTAATTACAAAAAGAATCACTTTGCAAATATTGACACAGGATGCGTATACGGGAATAAACTTACTGCCGTAATTACTGATAAACTAACAGGCGAAATTACGGAAATCTTTCATGAAGACTGTGTTCCTTCAGACGCCGGCTAAAGCATTACAACTCAAATCTTTATTCACAATTTCCCAGATAAATATTGTTTATTAAATTGTTAAAGTTTTCAGAATTGAGTAAATTGTCATTAAATAAGGCAAGCATTCCGGGGCTGTAGCTCAGCTGGCAGAGCGTTTCGTTCGCAACGAAAAGGCCACCGGTTCGACTCCGGTCAGCTCCACATTTATAAGTACATTTTAATCATTTTCCGTAAATTAGTTGTATATAAAAAACTCTTGAACAAAGCAACAGAATCGTATATCAGGGATCTTGATTCATTCTTTTACGGAAACAACGGCTGGCAGGCTGGATTTTATCAGCTTGTAAAGGATCTTGATTATAAACAAGCTTCCTGGAAACCTTCCGGTGAAAGAAATTCCGTCTGGAAAATTGTAAAGCACGTAATTTTCTGGAAATATTCAATTCAGTGTTATAAAAACAATAATCCTTTAACTTCAGAAGAAAAACAAGCAGGCGACTGGAGAGACATTCCGGACAATCCCGACGAGAATTTATGGCAGAAAGATCTCTCGCTGCTTAAACAGACACATGAAGAATTCAAGGCTCTTATTATTAAAACCGGAGAAGAATTGTTTGATGTAAACAACAATGATTCAAATTACATAAGAGAAGTTATTAATCACGATTCATACCATGCAGGACAGATTGGGCTGCTGAGAGTTTTGCAGGGATTAAAACCAGTAGAGTATTAAACGATAATTATCAGAATTAAACAATAAATGGCAAACGAAAAAATAATACCCGTTAACATCGAAGACGAAATGAAGTCTTCTTACATTGATTATTCAATGTCAGTAATAGTTGCAAGGGCTTTGCCGGATGTAAGAGACGGGCTGAAGCCTGTTCACAGAAGAGTGCTTTTCGGAATGAATGAGCTCGGTCTTGCATCAAACAGGACACACAAAAAATCCGCACGTATAGTCGGGGAAGTGCTCGGTAAATATCATCCTCACGGAGATAAAGCAGTTTATGATACTATGGTAAGAATGGTGCAGGAATTCTCTTTGAGATATCCGCTTGTTGACGGACAGGGCAACTTCGGTTCGGTTGACGGTGATTCGCCTGCGGCAATGAGATATACGGAAGCAAGACTTTCTAAAATAGCAGAAGCGATTATCGAAGATCTTGAAAAGAATACCGTGGATTTTATTCCGAATTTTGATGACACACTAAAGGAACCTTCAGTGCTTCCTTCTGTAGTTCCGAATCTTCTTGTAAACGGTTCAAACGGTATTGCTGTCGGAATGGCTACAAACATTCCACCGCATAATTTAAACGAGATCTGCGACGGGATTGCATACCTAGTAAAAAATCCGGATGCCGACATTAAGAAGCTGATGAAATTTGTAACTGCTCCCGACTTTCCGACAGGCGGAATAATATACGGATATGATCCTGTTAAAGAAGCATTTGAAACCGGAAGAGGAAAGATAATTCTCAGGGCAAAGGTTTCAATTGAAACCGAGAAAAACGGGAAACAGAATATTATCATCTCAGAAATTCCGTATCAGGTTAACAAAGTTTCTCTCATCGAAAATATAGCTCAGCTTGTAAGGGATAAAAAAGTAGAAGAGATTTCAGACATTAATGACGAAAGCGACAGGGACGGAATGCGAATTGTCGTCGGACTCAAGAGAGACGCCAATGCTCATGTAATCGTGAATAATCTTTACAAGCACACTCAGATGTCGGTAACATTCGGCGTCATAATGCTTGCGCTGGTTGACGGAATCCCGAGAGTTCTGAATCTGAAGGAAATGATGGAACATTTCATCAAGCACAGACTGAACGTCATAATCAGAAGGACAAAATTTGAGCTCGATGCCGCCGAAAAGAGGGCTCATATACTTGAAGGTTATATCATTGCGCTTGATAATATTGACGAGATTATCAAACTCATCAAGAAATCAAAAGACACTGCTACTGCCCGAGAAGGACTGATGAAAAGATTCAAGCTGTCGGAAATTCAGGCAACCGCTATACTCGAGATGAGACTTCAGAGACTTACAGGTCTTGAAAGAAAGAAAATTGAAGATGAATACAAGGAAGTGATCAAAACTATAGAACGCCTTAAGAGAATTCTTGACAGTGATCAGCTCAGAAGAGAAATCATCTGCAGCGACCTGAAAATGCTTAAGGAAAAATTCGGAGACGAGAGAAGGACGGAAATCGTTTACGATGTCAGAAAAATGTCGGATGATGAAATGATGAAAGAGCTTGTTAAGGAAGAAGATGTAGTAATCACAATTTCAAATAAAGGTTTCATTAAAAGGATTCCCGTAAATTCATACAAGTCACAGGGAAGAGGCGGCAAAGGAATTACGGCTGCTTCTACTGGAAGTACTGACGACGATTTTAACGAACATATGTTCATAGGCTCGACCCATCAGTTTATAATGTTTTTTACCGACAGGGGGAAGTGCTACTGGCTCAAAGTATATGATATTCCGGAAGGAACAAGGACATCCCGGGGAAAGTCTATCTTGAATCTTATCGAAAAAGAGAAAGATGAAAACATTTCTGCATTTGTACTTGTGAAGGATTTTACGGAGGAGTATTTCGTGACGATGGTTACAAAAATGGGAGTGATTAAAAAGACAAAGCTTGAGAGCTATTCGAATATCAGACGCAGCGGAATTAACGCGATAAATCTTAATTCAAACGATACGCTCGTTGATGTAAAGCTTACTAACGGAAGCCAGGAGATAGTCATCGGGACACACAGCGGACAGGCGATCAGATTTAATGAATCACAGGTTCGGGATATGGGAAGAACGGCAACCGGTGTACGCGCAGTTAAACTTGCCAAAGGCGATTATGTAATCGGTCT
>JAEUSI010000011.1 GCA_016788375.1 Ignavibacteria bacterium
AAGTGTTTAGAGCATCTGAAAGACAGCGGTGAATAATGATTTTCGTTAACAGAAAGTATATGTCCTGCAAGTGTGCAGAACCAGCAATTGCAGGATGAATTAAAGTTATGAATTATGCCGGAATCAAATTTTGAAAAAAGTTAGCCGGAAGATTATCTCCTCCGGCTTTTGTAATTTAAACGTGATTAATTGACTGAAACAATATAGAATGCGGATTATAAAAAAACTTCAGCATTCAGGCAAATATAATGTATGAATCTACGGCGAGATCACAGCCACTCCTGCAGTCGAATTGTTTTCAGTAATACTGACATCAGCAGCATCTACAATATCATCTCCGTTCACATCAGAAGGCACATATCCGGACAATGATTTACCGGCATCATTCTCTACCTGACTGAGATCTCCCGCATCAGCAATTCCGTCCTGATTCACATCTCCTGCTCTTATACACCATTTACTTCCCTGAAGGATCTGGTTATTTCCGAACGCTTTGTTTGCAGCCGTTGTGAAATCATAATTTAAAAGAGAGTTAGTGAATACCTCTCCTCCGGTTTTGCTCCATGTTTCAATTGCATTTCTATGCTTGGTCTGTAAATAATAACTGACTCCGTTAACTGCCTGCGGAAATGCAAACAAACCGGTGCCGTCATTGTTTAAATAAAATTTTGAAGAATCAATGATCTGGTAAGGGAAAACAGAGTTTCTGAGAAAGATTCTAACTGTATCTCTCGTAAGAATATTTCCAACAGGATTATAAAAACCTTCGATCAGAATTTTTAAATTTAAAATCAGACCCGGCGGAACTAATCTGCCCTGATGAATTTCAGGAATGAATTCCGAAGGCGTAATGAATGTCTCGGATAAAACTTTTCGCGGCGGCAACGGGATTTTATCTTTCATACCGGCAAGTGCGGAAGAAAGAGGCAGCTTGTCTTCTGCTTTTTCAATAGCTGTCTTGGTTTTATTACCCGTAACAAGCGCTTCTGCAGCTACAACTAAACCGACTATGACAGTGACAGCAACTCCAAAGACTACTATTGTAACTACTACAGGTCCTCTGTCTTTACCAAAAGCGGGAGGAGGAAGAGACGGATCAGTTCCGCATAAATTAAATTTGAATACCGGTGTTAAATTTCCGTTTATGTTAACGAGAGTATCATTTCTTGAAAAAAAGTAAAGTTTATTATCAGAGGATAAGAACATACTCGTAACATTTCTTGTTTTTTCGATATCTTCCGGAGCAGATTCGGTTATATAATCCCCCGACCTGTTGTAAACAATAAGTTTATTCTGAAAACCTGTACCGACCCAGAGATAATTCTGAAACAGGACCAGAGCCATTGCATTCACCGGATAAATAAAGTTTATATTTAGAGGTATTCCCGAACCTGCATTGAAAGTGCTTATTCTCTGATTCACAGAATCAGCAACATATATAATATTATCATAAACCGTATTAACCAGTATGCACGCAGCTTTTATTCCCGGGATAAAATCACCGGATACAAGGTTACCTTCAAAGTCATATTTATTGATTCCTCCGTTTTCTTTTCCGACATACAAATACCCGTCATCACTGCATGCCAGCGCTGTCGGATGATCAGGGAGATTAATAAAATGAGAATTCAGCATTAATCCCGATGAATCAAACTTGCTTACAAAAAAAGAATCAGTATTTGACTGATAAACATCCGAGCCGTAATCAAGAGGTTCAACTGCAGAACTGTTATTCGCCATTCCGAACCTCGGATAAAACAAACCGTTATCTCCGTTAAAACTAAGTGCATTCTGCAACGGACCGAATTCAAGGGCAACAGGTGAATTATCAAATACAGGTCCGAGCGAAGTAAACACTGCTCCGTCTCTGTATCTGTATACTAATTCATTTCCGGCTGAATACTGAAGCCCGATCAGTACAGCCGGCAAAGTATTAAGAAGATATGAATTGTAATAACTTAAGCCCGTGCCTCCGATCAAAGATGTATCCCCGTACTGAACAATCAGGTTAGAATTAGTTGATGAACTGCTCTCTACTAATTCCAGCACTACCTGAAAACTTATATACTCTGACGGATTATATGCAGTATTATACAGCGGTGCTTTATCATATGTAATAATGAATTGCCTGCCGTTAACTGATTTGTAGCTTAACCTGCTTACAGGCACATCAGGATCACTGAAATCAAGATCACTCCATAAAGGATAAAAAGCCGGTCTGACTGCTGAGTTTTCTGCCGGTGATGCTGAAGATAATCCTGCAAACTGTGTAAAACCTATTATACCGTTTGTACCTATGAATACTGAATCATAACTGACACCGCCGAATCTTACTTTTTTACCTTTAAATACATTGCCTAATCTGAAATATCCGTCATCCACATTGCCGGAGAATTTAGCAGGCTCTTTATTTACTCCGTTTACAATTAATGAATGACTGCAGGAAGTATCCATTCTGTAATATTCAGGTCTTGAAGGAGCTCCGGATAAATTTGAGTTTGAATAATAATATCCAGCACCGCTGCCGTAATCCGTATTTACTGCATTGAAAACACTTTTCAGAGTATCATTCGACCTGCTCTGATCCGAAATCAGATTTGTATAGACTGAAACCTGATAACTTCCGTTAACCGGCATAAATGAACTGTCAAAAGTTACGCTTGCAGATGCGCCTGAATTCAGCAAAGGGATTAGTTTAGAATCAGTATAATTTACCGGACCGGTAATTTTGAAGGTAACGGAAACATTAAACTGGGGCGAGGTTCCGTAATTTGTAAATTCCGCTGCGGGTGCAATTAAAGGAAACGGCAGAGTTAAAGTACCTTTAGGCTTAACAATCAAACTTGTTCCGAGATCATTTGCAAATGCGGAAGCAAGCACATTGGTTTTTATATTATCAAGATAAAGGTTATTTCCGAAACTGCTTCTGCATCTGAACTTTATTCTGTTCGTTCCGACAGGCAGTTCATACTTTTTAGTTGCCCATTCAGAAGAGTTTGGAGTAAAAGAATTAGTTCTGGCTGTCGCAGTCACCATTCCGGTTCCGACCACAGGTCCTCCGGCAAGAGCAACAAGAGTGGAATAATTAGATCCGTTATCAACAGATGTAAGAATGATCAGCGAGTCCACCTCAGACTGATAAGTAGCATAAGCCTCGTCAAAGCTGAGAGAGTCGCCGGGCAAACTGGATTTTAAAGACGGAGTAATGAGAGACTGTACAGTTCCGGAAGGAGCGCTGTAGAAATTGAATTTTGCGGAAGCTGTTCCGGTACCATATCCGCTTGCAGTGGTTACACGCGACCAGTATAAAGTGCCAGAAGATTCAAGAGTCCAGCCGGCTGGCGGAAATGGAGTTGTTTCAAAATTCTGAACCGGCTGCGCAATCAGTTCTGACTGAGAATGAAATGAAACAGTAATAAATAAAAATAAGATAACACAAATGTTTAAAAAAATTAACCTGTATTTATAAATCATTAAAGAATTAAAATTATTGTCCATTTTGGATTCCTCCTTTAAATTTATTTAAATAGTTTATAACTCTCTTTCAGCAAAACTTTTACCCGCTGAATTTAAAATGCCGCCGCAGTAAGGGCGGCATCAACGATTTCCGGCAGAACTTTCTCTTTTCCTTACTAATATTTTATAAATGGAGATGTATTTTGAGAATGAATAGATTCTATGGGAAGTAAAAAGAATCATGCGGGATTTTATGGGTTAAAAAAATTTATATAAAGTAAGTAAAACCAATAACAATTTCAATAAGGCATAACTTCGGGAACAGGTTTTATACGGCAAGGATAAGGAATTCAGAGTTTTGGTAGATTTCAGCGAATATATTAACGCGGATATTGAAATGCTTCAATCTGAAAAGGAATTGATTAATCGCCGGCAGGAGGAAGAGTATAAAGGACGACATGTTTTTTAAGCGTGTTTCGCAATAAGTTATTTCAGCATTCATTTATACACATGCTAAGTTACACTGCGGGAAGAGAAAGTAATCCCTTCCCAAGCCGGGGCTTGAGAAGGAGGGGTAAAAATGGATTCCCGCTTAAAACATGCTGGAATAACAAACTATATTTGTTTTAGGACAGTCTTTGGGAATTGGGAACAAGAACACGTCCTGCATACTTCCTCCGCAGGATGCTTTGCAATAGATTTACTCTTGCATTTAATTATACTCATGCGAAGTCACATTGAGAGAAAAGAAAATTGTTTACAAAAATAACTTTAACTTGAGTTATCCTGCAGGTATTTTACGCATAAAAAATTATTAAAATGAAAAACGATATAAATCTTTCCCGCAGGACATTTGAATTAAAGGATAACGGACCTGTGTCGGGAACTCCCGAAGAGCATGATCTATTTGAATTAATTCAGAAAGGCATCGCAAGCCAGTATGAAAATATATTTCCGGACAAATTCGCACCTAAAACGGTTGTAATAGTTCCGTCGCTGACGCTTGACATGGAAATACTTTCAAAGATTAAGGGATCAATACATTATGAAGAAAGATTACTATGTCTGCTGATGCTTCTCAGGATGCCTCGGACAAGGGTAATTTACATTTCAAGCATGCCTCTGTCGGAAGTGATCATTGATTATTATCTGCATCTTCTTCAGGGAATCACAGGTCATCATGCGAGAAAGCGGCTGACAATGCTGAGCTGTTATGATCTTTCGCGAAAGCCGCTTACGGAAAAAATACTTGACAGACCGAGGCTTATTGAAAAGATCAGGAGTTTAATAACAGACAAGTCTTCGACACATCTTACATGTTACAATATCACACCTCTTGAAAAATCGCTTGCAGTGAAACTCGGAATTCCATTATTCGGAACAGATCCTTCTATATTCTATGAAGGTTCAAAATCCGGAGCGCGAAAGACATTCAGAGCCTGCGGTATTGACATGCCGGACGGCGAGGAAGATCTTAAAACAAAAGAAGATATTGCCGGAGCGCTGGCACGGCTGAAAAGGAAAAAGCCTTCCATCCGGAAAGCTGTCGTAAAAATGAATGACGGATTCAGCGGTGACGGAAACGCGATTTACAAATACGGCGATTTTGCGGTTGATGATTCGCTTGAAGCGAATATACTCGCATCATTAACGGAAAATATGAGAACAGTGGCTAAAGACGTAAGCATAGAACTGTTCTTTGATAAGTTTTATGAGATGGAAGGGATTGTGGAAGAGTTTCTTGACGGCGAAATAAAAGTATCGCCTTCTGTTCAGTGTGTGATCGGAACTTCGGAAAAGATCGAGATTGCAAGCACGCATGATCAGCTTCTCGGAGGAGATGACGGTCAGATATTTCTCGGCGCAATATTTCCGGCTGACAAGGAATATGCATCTGAGCTTGCCGTACTCGGAAAAAAGATTGCGGATTTGCTCGCCGGGAAAGGAGTGCGGGGAAGATTTGCAGTTGACTTTCTGTCTGTAAGACAGGACGACGGGAGATGGAAGCATTTTGCAATTGAGATCAATCTCAGGAAAGGCGGTACAACGCATCCGTTTATGATAATAAAATTTCTAACAGACGGTAATTACAATTCAGAAGAAGGAGTTTATTATACAGCAAGCGGCAATAAAAGATATTATTTTGCATCGGACAATGTGCAGAACAATAAATATATCGGAACTACTCCGGAAGATCTGATAGACATTGCAATGTTTCACGACCTGATGTATGACGGAACTGCACAGGAAGGAGTTGTATTTCATCTGATCGGAGCATTGTCAGAATTCGGCAAACTCGGAATGGTCTGCATCGGAAGCACTCCGGAAAGAGCAAAAGAGTATTATGATAATACAATTCGTGTGCTGGATTTTGAATGCGGTGATGCATGATATATGATCGGCAGGTTTAAAGATCTTCTCTGATCAGAAGTGCATCCATGAAATTTCCGGCAGAACGCCTGAAACCGAATCGTTTCTGCCGGAGACAATAATCCTTTCGTAAACAGGGAGTGATGTAAGTTTTTCCGAATTAAGGGAAAGAAATCTGAATATTAAGTATGTATGTTTAACATTAAATTGTCAACTGAAACCGTTTTAAATTTATGAACATACCTTTCTCAGCAAATCAAATCAAGGAGAACATAATGTATTTCTTAAGAGTCCTTTCTGTAATTTTAATTTTTTCATTTTCATTAATATACTTAAGCTGTGATATAATAACGGAAACAGGATCAACTGTAACAGGTAAAGTTTACAGCTATGAACATATACCCGTTTCAAATGTCAGAGTGACCTGCGGAAATCAGTCCGTAAAGACTTCAGAAGACGGCAGCTTTACAATCAATGATTTAACTTATCCTTATGATCTGATTGTATCAGATTCACTTTACGGATATGCAACAATATTCAAAGGTCTCAGCACCGGTAATGTTTCTCTTCCTCTCAAGAATACAGGATTTATTTCAGGACAGTTCATAAATATACATGTAAAGATTCCGTTTAGAATTTTTCAGCCAAACACAGAAGGAAAAATATATTTTACCGACGGCAATTATATGAGTTCATATTCCGAAATATCTAAGTATGATACCGGTGCAGCATTAGAATTATATACAAGCGAGCCTGTTGAAGGTAAACTGATATTATTAACATATAAGAAAGATAATTCCGGTAAAATTGTATCTTATGAAAATTTCGGTGAGAGCAAGAGTCTGGAATTTCATCCCGGTGTAATGAATAATTATCGTTTTGATTCAACGGATATTTCATTGAATCCCGGAGAACAGACAGTAACCGGATCATTTCAATATCCTCCGGGTTCATATACATCATATGCAAATTTTTATTTAAACTTCTCTGCTAAAAACAGTTTTTCTTATGCAAGAATCTGTGAAATTGGTTCAAATATTTTTAATTTTATTATTCCGACGGGACTTCCGTCAGAATATACTGCACATATAAAAAATGATTCTTACGGAGGGACTTCAGGATATTCATCAGAAGACTTTATTGTTTATCCGGATATTCCGAACAGACCTGAAGTGAAACAAGCGCCTGCCATTATTTCACCCGGGAATAATATTACTATCGTAAACAACAATACGGAATTTTCATTCACAGAAGGTACCGGAAGCGGAATTTATATAGTGAGTCTGTATAACAGAAATAAAAATGTCATGTACAGGATTGTCACTTCAAATACATCATTTACTCTTGCACAGCTTGAAGGAATGGGATTCGGCAGAATCAATAACAATGCTTTCTACTGGGATGTTGTAAAAACAGGTCCGGTAAGCTCGATGAATGATTATGTCACTGATTTTTTCAACAAAGGTACTAATTTCAGTTCGGGAACAGCAACCATGGAGTTCCTGACAGAGCCGTAAAAAATATACGCCAATAATCCCTGTGAAGAGCGGAAACATTAATTCTGAACCAGGCAGATTACGGTAGCAATTAAAACCTGCAGCATCATAAGCTGACTTTATTTCTGCGGCAGTAAACGTGAATTTACGGTTATTTATTTTTTATTATAACTGATTTGTTTAAATTGCCTCAATAAAAAAAAACAAATCATGTCTGAAAAACCAAAAAAAGAAAAAGACATCACATCTCTTTCAAGAGAAAACAGATTATTCAAACCGAAGAAATCTTTTTCATCGCAGGCTTATATAAAATCATTTCAACAGTATAAAAAATCTTACGAAAAATCGATAAAGGATCCGGAGAAATTCTGGGGAAAGATAGCAGAAGAGCTGCACTGGTTTAAGAAATGGAACAGGGTGCTGAAGTGGAAAGCGCCTCATTCACAGTGGTTTGCCGGCGGCAAAATAAATCTTTCATATAACTGTATTGACAGGCATGTAACTGGAAACAGGAAAAATAAAGTCGCATTATTTTTCGAAGGCGAGCACGGAGATACAAAGACGCTTACATACAATCAGCTTTATACGGAAGTAAATAAATTTTCAAATGTTCTGAAAAATCTCGGCATTAAGAAAGGCGACAGGGTAGTGATATACATGCCGATGATTCCGGAAGCAGTGACGGCAATGCTTTCATGCGCAAGAATCGGAGCGGTTCATTCAGTGATATTCGGCGGATTCTCGGCGCATGCAATTACTGACAGGGTGCTGGATTCGGAAGCGTCGCTCATTATTACAGCAGACGGAGCATTCAGGAGAGGACAGATTGTTCATCTGAAGAATAACGTTGATGAAGCTCTGCCAAACTGCCCTTCTGTAAAAAATGTTATTGTAGTCAAGCGCTGCGGCTGCGACATAACATGGAATGAATTTTACGATAAATGGTATCACGACGAAATGGAAGATGTAAAGGATTTCTGTCCGCCCGAAAAGTTAGACAGCGAGCATCCTTTGTTTATACTTTATACAAGCGGAACTACCGGCAAGCCGAAGGGGATTCTTCATACAACCGGCGGATATTCAGTGCAGACATACATTACCACAAAATACATATTTGACATAAAGGATGAAGACATATTCTGGTGTACGGCTGATATCGGATGGGTAACGGGACACAGCTATGTTGTATACGGACCGCTTCAGAACGGAGCGACGGTTTTTCTTTATGAAGGAGCGCCGAACTTTCCGCATCCGGACAGATTCTGGCAGATGATTGATAAATACAAGATTACGATTTTTTACACAGCTCCTACGGCTATACGGGCATTTATAAAATGGGGAAATCACTGGGTTGAAAAATACAAGCTTGATTCTCTGAGACTGCTCGGAACTGTCGGCGAGCCGATAAATCCCGAAGCCTGGATGTGGTACAATAAAATGATCGGAAAGGAAAAATGCCCTATAGTTGATACATGGTGGCAGACAGAAACAGGAGCGATAATGATTTCACCATTGCCGGGAGCTACGCCGACCAAACCGGGTTCGGGTACGCTTCCTTTTTTCGGAATTGAGCCTGAGGTAGTAGATAAACAGGGAAAGAAAGTGGCAAAAGGAAACGGAGGATTGCTTGTAATTAAGAAGCCCTGGCCTTCAATGCTCAGAACAATATATAAAGACGATGACAGATATAAGATGCAGTACTGGAGTGAGTTTCCCGGAATTTATTTCACGGGTGACGGAGCAAGAATTGACAAGAACGGATATTTCTGGGTAATGGGTAGAGTAGACGATGTGCTGAATGTCAGCGGACACAGGCTGGGAACTGCGGAGATAGAATCAGCGCTTGTCGCTCATTTAAAAGTTGCCGAAGCTGCCGTTGTCGGAAAGCCGGATGAAATAAAGGGAAGTGCAATCTGCGCATTTGTAACGCTTGAAGGAAGTCAGACGCCTTCGGATGAACTGAAGACCGAGCTTAAAGACTGGGTGGTTAAGGAAATCGGCGCGCTTGCACGACCTGATGAAATCAGATTTACAGATCTGCTTCCGAAAACAAGAAGCGGAAAAATAATGAGAAGACTGCTTCGCGAACTTGCACACAGCGGGGAAGTAAAGGGAGATGTTACAACACTTGAGGATTTTTCAGTGCTTGAGAAACTCAGGGCTGAAGACGAGGAGTGATGACAGAAAGACGTAAGCTGAAAGACAGGATCACAGTTCGTTGATTTTTTCTATGAGCCAGAGTTTTATGCCGAAGGGATTGCACTTAATACCGGATGCAGCGGATTTGAAATCCTTTGTAATGATATTCCTGCTGTTTATTCCAGAGCCAGTGATATACCTTATTATATCGGTAATATTCTTAAAATATTCATTAAAGGAAAACTTATAATTATCCGGCAGATTTTTATCACGTGAAAGATAATGCCTGAAAGTATCAATCATGGCGAGAGCCTGTTCGTATAATCCGAGCTCATAGTAAGTCTGAAGCAGTAAATTCTTCACCTGAATTTTGATAATAAAATTCGAAAAGTTAACCTGAGAAAGAAGATTAAGAGCATTCTCAAAGTTTCTCTTCTTAAAGTCAATATAACCGTAACAAAAATTAAGGGAGCTCTGCCTGTGTTCATCGCTGAGCGAATCCTTAAATCTGCAGATATACTTTTCAGCCCATTCGAACTCGTCCACTCTGACGGCAATCTTAACATGATTAAGAAAATCCAGATACAGGATTTTACCCAATTCGATAGTTCCGAGTTCAAAATTTTCCTTTGAAAGAAGAAAATGTTCGCGCGTAAAATCCGTTTTACACTGATTGTTAAATCTGTCAGCGCAGAAACCCGACATATGAAGAAAATACATATACCTGTCGTAATGACTTAATTCATCCGAATGCTTTCCGAAGAGTTCCTTCAGCGTGAAAAAATATTTTTCATCATTTTCCTTTTCAAGAAGAATGATATTATAGTAAAGAAGAATCACTGTATCCTGTTCATTCAGATTATTTTTGAGATATGAAAATATTTCGTCGAACATTCTGAAATCAAACTCATAATTATTCTGCTTGTTTTCATGGAGCATAGTATTATACAGGCGGAGCATTTTGACAAGAGAATACTTGATGAAATAATTAAGCTGATCCTGAAACAGATTAAAATGAGAATTCGGATAAATGGGAGAGTAATAGTTTTTCAGTTCTGCTGCCAATTCAAACTGCTTAAGAAAATAAATTTCATCCCTGATTACGGATTCATTTAGTTTTTTGAGAGAGGAGCTGAAAAGCTGTTCATGCATATTCCTGAGATTCCTGTCGCGGAATTCTTCAAGCAGGAAATCAGTGCCAAGATCTGTTTTATTATGAAAGTGTGAAGTTGCAAGAAACTTCCTTCCGAGAGACAGCAGATCCGAAATAATATTTTTCAGTTTAAAGTAATCATATTTTTCATCCGGAAATAACTTCCTGAAAGCGGATTCATCGTTTAATTCATCACCTGTAAAATCCGGATAGAATTTTTTCAGGAAGCTATAAAGTGAAATAACATTTTTATTCCTGTTATAATAAGGAGAGTTGATAAAATCCCGGAATTGTTTAAATTCGGATGAATCAAAAGTTTTCAAAAGCCTGACAAGACGTGTATTCTGCATTAAATAAAACGATTATTTTCTAAAAGTCCTGATATGGAAAGCTTAAAAATTGCACAGAAATGTAATATTTAAACATATAAACTCAAACAAACAGCAATAAAATTCTAAAAACGTATATATTTTTCTTTGACATAAATAAACCATACAAATATTTTTGTAACAATGGCGATACGAATGTTTGAATTATCTTATTAAAGTTTAGTTCTTTTTTTAAATACCGAAGAATAAAATAATGCCTCTCAACTGCTTGGTCTTTATCAAACATCGTACGCCATACGAATTTAACTGATAAAGTTAAAGTAATCACTTCAAAAAAGTATTGGGAGGCGTTTTTTTTTATGAGAAGATTACAGATTTTAGGTTTAACAATTTTTTAAAAAAGGGATTAAATGAAATTTTTTAGAATAAAACTGAATTTGAAAATAAATATTACAATAAATTAACTTCTTCAGAAAGGAGATGCATGAAAAAATTAAAAACAATGTTGTTCTTGATTTTAATCACAGCAGTGTTTGTTCAGCAGAATTCATATTCGCAGAATTCAGTCAGCAGGATTAAACAGGGAACCGAGCATAAGAAAGCCGGGATAAAGATTGACAGGGGAACGGAAAGAAAGAAAATCTCGGAAAATAAAAACCGTGAAGTTAAAAAATTCAGGGGAACATATCAGATGTTTGAAGACTTTGAATCCGGATTTTTTCCTCCTTCGGGGTGGTCAATTACATACGGGGATCAGGAATGGGCTCAGTCATATCTAAGCGCATACGGAGTAGGGGATTACAGCGCATTTTACTCAAGCTGGAATTGTTATTACGATAATAATATTATGTATTCGCCTTCATTCGGACCAACTCAGTATTCAGATTTACTTTATTTCGATTTTGCCTATGCACCTTGGGATGACGGTAATTATACATATTATGATGACATGGAAATCTTCTATTCGGATGATTACGGAAACAACTGGTATTCTCTTGTATTTATAAACGGAATAGATCTGCAGACGGCGCCGGCAACCAACAGTTACTTTTATCCGGCTAATGAAGAGTGGGCGCAGTATTATACAGGTCTGCCCGAGGGAACGACAAATTTGTATTTTCAGGTTTATGAAAACTGCAGCAACAACATATATCTTGACAACATAAAAGTCACCGGATTTGAAATTCCGGAAACACAATTATCGGTCACTGCTGCATATTCAAAGGGAAGATATCCCCGTAATTTTCTTACAAATGACACAATCAGCGCAAATGTAAGCAATCTCGGAAATCAAGCTGTATCAAATTTAAAAGTTTATATGCAAATGACAGGAGCGAACAATATGTTTGACTCTGCTACAATAACGTATCTGGAAGGAATGGATAAATATATTGTGAAATTCATTCCGTTTACGCCCATACTGAACGGCAACAGTTCAATTAAAATATGGGTAGAATCATTTGACAACGATCCGTGGAATGACACTGCATATTGCGTAACAAATGTAAATTCAAATTATCTCTCTTATGCTGATACGGTGCTTAGCAATTATAACGGTACAATCGGGTTTTATGATCATATAGTAATCATGCAGAAGTACAGAGTTACAGATGCTAATTCCAGAATTTCTGAAATCAGGCTGAAGATGCCGGATTTCGGAACTAATCCGATCGGACAAAGAATAAAAGGAATTCTGTTAGACGGAAACGGAATGGTGGTTGCAAAGTCCGATGAATATAAAGTCAAAGCATCAGATATAGGAAACTTTGTTACTCTGAAGCTCTCAAATCCGCATCCTTATTATCCGGTAGCAAGTAATTCTTATTTTTATGCCGGAGGAGAATTTTCAGATGCATTCGGAGACGAGTATTTCTGGAATCTTGCGAATCAGTCCGAAGATCCGCCGAGACCCGATACTTACTTCCTTGGACTGGGAGGTGAAAAAGAAATAGGTGAAACTCTTTATCCGTATGAATTCGGAAATAAATTCGGAATAGAAGTTAAGTTAGACAATATGCCGACTGTAGATGCAGGAATTTCCAGCCTCGGGAATTTGTATGAGCAGTATTACAGCACATCTAATGCTGCAATGACAGGGAGTGTTTATAACAATGCATTATCCGGAACTGCAAATGCGACAGTAATCAGAAAAATAACACCCGGATCATATACAAGCTCTGTTCCGGTAAGCATTCCCGCAAACAGCACTATGAACGTGAACTTTGCAAACTTTACATTTGTGTCAGGCACGGAATACATTGTAAGAGATTCAATTGTATTAACGGGTGACGTAAATCTTTCGAACAATGTACTGAGCAGGGAATTCAGACCTAAAATTGCAAAGGATATGGCGGTAATTTATCAGAAAGACGAAGACAAAGACAGCCTGATAAGGGCTATCACAACTGACGGAAGATATACATCCAATTACGATTTAATTGACCTGAATTATAAAGGATCAATAAGACCCTGGAAAATAGTATTTAACTGCATAAAATCGTCAAGAATCATCAAACCTTTATTAAGAGATTCGCTGAAAGCGTATCTTGACAGTTCGACTCCTTTGAATAAAAAGACGCTGATAGTTTTCGGTGATGATGCGGACCAGTTTGATAATGTAAATTCGCCTGCCGATTCAATATTCTTCAGACAGTACCTGAAGTCACAATTTGCATCAGGAGACTGGATTAACGGACTCTCTGAAAGCGGAAGCAAGTTTAAAGGCAAAGGATTTTTCAGCGGAGTATCACAGGATTCAGTTAGTCCTCCATGGTTCAGCACTGCGGATTTAATAGAAGCAGTTAACGGAGGCACGGCGGCTTTTGTACCGAAATCGGTAACCGGAGCTGGTAATGATTCTGCAGCAGCGGTATGTTATGCAGGAACAAATTACAATTCATTCTATATGTCAAACAGATTTTCTGATCTGAGATCAACATATGAATCGCCGCTTGACGGACCGGTTCTGATTTATTCTAAAATCATTGACTGGCTGCAGAGCTTAAATTCATCATCAAAAATACTTGATCTGACGGTATTGCTTGAAGGAATGTATGACACCGGTTCAAATACAATGACAAGAGATACAGTGAGAGTCTATCTTAGAAATTCTTCTCCGCCGTTTGCAAAGGTTGACTCTGCAAAGGCTTATCTCAGCTCAGCCGGACAGGCAACAGTTTCATTTAACAATGCGCTTAACGGAGTAAATTATTACATACAAATAAAGCACAGAAATTCAATTGAAACATGGAGTGGAACAGCACAGATGTTCACTTCAAATTATATGTTATACAACTTTACAAATGCATCAAACAAGGCCTTCGGTGATAATATGAAACTGATGGGAACCAGGTGGGTAATTTTCACCGGCGATTCGGAATATGACGGGATTGTGGATGCATCAGACATAAGCATGATTGAATCGGCTTCTTCAAATTCGGAAGAAGGATATATACAGGCAGACCTAAACAATGATTTATATACTGATGCAACAGATTTGTCAATGGTGGAAAACAACGCTGCGCTCGGTGTAAGTTCGGTCATACCGTTCGCATCTGCAGTATCACCCGGAAATGAAGTCGTAAATTTGTTTGATAAATACGGCAACAATAATACCGGAAGCAGGAATGATAATGATATATATGAAAGGACAAAAAACTTTCCGCAGGAAAAAATCACTGATATTATTAAAAGAATGCAATACCTGAAAACAGAAGACGGAAGAACAGAAAAAAAATCACTGAGATAGTAATTTTTAAATTTCACTGATCAATCTCCTGCTTCACCCCAAAGAGGCAGGAGATTTTTTTTATATATTTATGAAAGGGATTTATAAAATCTCTGATAAAATTAAACGGGATTGTCAGTAAAATAATTTATAAGTATTAACAGCTGAAAGCATTAAAGCCGCTGTATTTCAAAAATATAATCTGAATCTATTCCATCCGTTGTAATTTAAAATCATAATTGCTACATTTTAAAAAAGGAGGGGAAAATGAAAGTAATTACTGCTTTAGTTGTTCTGATACTCCTGACATCAATACTTATTATCAGAATTTCCGATCAGCAAAATACATCTCAAAAAACCGAAAAAGAAGAACCTTTGGAGCAGAGTCCGGGAACGGAAGACAATCCATATGCCGCATCAAAATTCAGGTATGAAATGGTAACAGGCAAAATCTCTGATTCAGATCCGGGAATTATGCGCAGGGAAGCCGTTAAATATTCTGAAGATAAATTGTCTGAGTACAGAACTCAGAGCAGTATGCCGGCGAATCCCTGGATTACGCGGGGTCCTACAAACACAACAATCGGCGGAAGAGTCCGGTCGATTTTAATTAAACCGACACAGAATAATGTTATTCTTTGCGGAGCAGTATCCGGCGGGGTATGGAAGTCAACAAACTCAGGAACTACATGGGTTCCGAGATTGGATGCTGAAAATCCAGTTTCAATAAGCACTCTGTTAATTGACCCGCTTAATCCTGATATAGTATATGCAGGAACAGGCGAAGGCTGGGTAGATTTATACGGTGGAGGAATTTACAAATCAACAAATTTCGGGGATACGTGGACGCTGCTGCCGGCTACTTCCGGAAGCGAAGCTTCAAAGTTCAGAAATGTCAAAAAAATGGCATCGGATAACATCGGAAATATTTATGCGGCGACAAATGACAACAGATACAAGGACGGCTTAAATAATTTTTCCTTTGACGGCGGTCTTTACAGAAGTCCGGATCAGGGAAACAGCTGGATAAAGATCAGTTCAACTGATATCAGCACTAACTATTACAATCCGTGCGACGTCATAGCAATTGATCCGATGAACATAATCTATGCTGTAGGTGAATACTTTTACAATCAGGGAATTTACAGAACAAGCGACGGAGGTGTATCATGGACACACATTACGGCTGGGCTTCCGGCTTCCGGATATGACAGGATAGCGCTTGCAAAAGATCCGAATCAGACAAATGTGATTTATGCTGCTATACATTCAACCGACTATTCATCCGGAGGCGACGGCGGTTTAAAGGGAATATACAAATCAAATGATTCCGGATACACTTGGACTGCTTTGCCGAAACCGCCACCTCTTGTTTCTACAGGTAATAAATCCTATATGCGAGATCAGGGATGGTATGATAATGTCATTGCTGTAGATCCGTATAATTCGCAAAACATTTATCTCGGCGGAGTTGATCTGATGAAATCTACAAACGGCGGATTGACATGGTTTCAGCTGACATACTGGGATAACTATTACGGAACCCCTGTTGTTCATGCCGATCATCATGCAATAGTTTTTGATCCGCTTGTAAACGGAACAATTTACGACGGATGTGACGGCGGAATATACAGAAGCACGGATTACGGCGCACACTGGAACAGCAGAAACACCAATCTGCAGATAGCTCAGTTTTACAGCGGAGCTGTTTTTCCGACCGGTTCTATTTTGTGGGGAGGTACACAGGACAACGGACATTTGAAAACTTTTTCTTCGGGTCCTACCTGGGATATATCATTCGGCGGTGACGGCGGATATTCAGCACAGCATCAGCAGGATCCTTTCATGGCATTTGAAGAATATGTATATCTGGATATGAGAAAAACAGTTGATATGGGATTGAACTGGTCTTCATGCCTGAACGGACTCAGTGATGCCGGTGATCCGTATAAATGTTTGTTTATTGCGCCTTTCGCTATGAATCCGGAAAAATCAGATGTACTTCTTGCAGGCTCGGATAAAGTATGGATGACTGATGATGCTGCGGAGAACTGGACGCAGGTAAGCTATACTTTTTATTCAGGACAGGTTGTCAGCGCAGTGACTGTCTGCAATGATGCGGTTGATTATATGTGCTTTGCGGGAACAACAAACGGAAGGATTTATAAAAGCAATAATCTTGATATAGCAAACGGAACAGGAAATTCCTGGTATGACATTACACCTCCTGGAAATAACGGAGCTTTTGTAAGAAGAATAACAGTTGACCCTGTCAATAAAAACAGGATATATGCCTGTTATTCAGGATACAATCCTTCCGGGATACTCAGTTCAAGACATGTATATTTTTCTCCTGATCAGGGAATAACATGGATTGATATTTCATATAATCTGCCGAATGTTCCCGTTCATTCACTAGTGCTTGATACGACAAATTCGCCTTTGACTCCGGTAATATACATCGGAACGGAGACCGGGATATACAATTCAACTGATAACGGGCTTATCTGGCAGATATTCAGCGTCTCTCCGATGCCGTCCTATGTGCCTGTGGACGAGCTGGTTATTCAGTCAGCGACTAAAAAACTTATTGCATTTACATACGGAAGAGGTGCCTGGGAGACACAGCTTGATTCAAGAATTACATCAGTTATACTAAGAACAGTGATGGAAGGCTATTATAATGCTGCTACAAATCAGGCAAAAAGAAGAGATACACTTTCTCTTTACGCAAGAGAAGTTTCCTTCCCTTATACAATTGTTGATTCCGGAAAAGCCGTATTGGATACAATTTTTCTTACAGCAGATTATGCTTTCAGCAAGGTTACAACGGGTACATATTATTTTGTAGTCAAGCACAGAAACTGCATTGAGACCTGGACTAAAGCCGGAGGTACACTTGTTACACAAGGGCAGACAAAGAATATTGCATTATTCGGAAATATAAATGAAGCTTACGGCAGTAATATGAAGTTAGTAGACAATGTTCCCGTAAGGTATGCAATATACAGCGGCGATTGTAATCAGGATCAGATTATTGATGCAGGTGATGTCAGCATGATAGAGAATGATGCATCAGCTTCTGCAGGCGGATATATAGTTAGTGATCTGACAGGTGATGAATATGTTGATGCAGATGATCTATCAATTGTTGAAAATAATGCATCGGCTTCGATATATGTAATTTCGCCGTGATGATTTTCAGAAAATTGTTCAGCTCAGGATTTTAATTCTGCAGTCTGAAGGATTATAAAAGCAGGATATTAATCCTGCTTTTTTTATTGCCGGAATTTAATATTTTATAAACAAAAAGATTGTTCGTTCGTATATTTCACTGAATTCCGAAATAAAATAAAATAAAATCAAATCAAATTGTCAAAAGAATCCATCTTTAAGAGAGTATATGATTTTTATTCAAAAGACCTGACAGCTGCCGAATTTGAGCGGCTGATAATGCAGGAAACTCCTTCCCGGTATAAATATTTTGCAAGAAGCATAGATAAAACGTCAGTTCATAAGAATAAAGTCAGAGAGATACTGACTTTCTCGAGAAATTTTATTGTAGCTTTTCTGACAAAACTGTCACCGGTAATCAGAATAATTTATACAGTTTCGGTAGTAGCTTTTATTTTTTCATTTCTGAACGGAAGCTGGGATATGGCATTACTGTCATTTACAGTCATCAATCTGCTTTTGTTTTTTGAAATTGCAGATAAACTGACTGCAAGAGATGAGCTTGAAATCGCCAAAGATGTACAGATGAGTTTAATACCGGGCAAACCGCCTGAAGATAAAAACTTCGGCATATCCAGTTATTATGAAACAGCGAAAGAAGTCGGAGGGGATTTCATTGATTTTGTACAAAAGCCGGACGGTTCATACATAGTCGCAATCGGAGATATATCGGGGAAAGGAATGTCGGCAGCCCTTCATATGCTTCAGGTAAGCCTGATGTTCAGATATATTTCTGACACATTAAACAATCCTAAAACAATACTTACATTTCTGAATAAAAATATATTTGCATACATTAAAAAAGGTCTGTATCTGAGCATGACAATTGCAGAAGTGAAGGAAAAATCCCTGAAAGTCTGCCGAGCCGGGCATATGCCGCTTCTTTATTACAAATCTGAGGGAAAAACCGTCACAGAGATAAAGCAGAGCGGAATGGCACTAGGGCTGAACAACAGCGATCTTTTTTCAGGATCGCTTCAGGAATATCAGCTGAATGCTGATAAAAATGATATACTGGTTTTTTATTCTGACGGGCTGACAGAATCAATGAATACACAGAACGCAGAATTCGGATTAGAAAGGCTTAAAAGGATAATTTCGGATAATCCGGAAAAGAGTGCGGAAGAAATTAAGTCAGTTCTGCTGAATGAAATATACTCTTTCAGGGGATTCGCTGAAGTCCATGACGACATTACTTTTATAATAATGAAAGCTCTGTAAATCCTTAAGATCTGGATATACAATTTCAGTCTTCAATCATTTTATATACAGTCCATTTCTGCGAGCCCGGAACAATATAAGGAGCAAGAGCTTCCGAATACTGCCTGAACTGCGGCTGAGACATATCCGACAAAGCTTTTTCAAAATCATCCAGGGAATTAAAAATATATTCGTCAATAATAAATGAAGGACTGCTTCCGATGAAACCGTTCATCATACGGTTTTCCGAAACCCTGAAATAAGAAGACCTGAATTTCTCCGCACCCCAGGCTTTCATAATTTCAAGTGCCTGTTTCTGCTTTCCGAATACAATCTCGAGAGACCACTGACAGATAAATTTTGGTTCCATGAATTTTATTTTTAATTTTAATTTACAAAAACAGAGTTAATAAAAATACACTTTTTGTTTTTAAATCAGAAAAATCCTTTTTAACATAAAGAAAATAACATCCTGAAAAATGATGCCCAATTACGGTTTATTTAGATTCAAATATTCGTAAATTATATAAATGAGTTTTCAATAAATCATATTACAATGAACAGAGTTATACTTTCAGTGTTGCTTATTGTTTTCATACAGGGATCAGTATTAGCTCAAAAAAAGGATACTACGAATTACAACTATCCTGCAAATCAATACGATATTAAAGAACTTCTTCGCGATATATTTAAATCGAAAAAAAACCGTCTTCTTGATTCTCAGGTAGTTGTAAAATCAAAGGATGATTTTGCAATCAGCATATTACCAGGAATTGCATATAATCCCGCTACAGATATTGTTGTCGGCGTTTCGGCAACTGCGTCCTGGTATATGGGAAGCTCCAAGACCACAAATAATTCAAAAGCAAATGCAGGAGTATCTTTTACAACAAAGAAACAGATTAAGATTTCCCTGCAGTCTGAAATATATTCCGAAAAAAATATCTGGAATCTAAGCGGAGACTGGAGATTCTGGAAGTATGTTCAGGATACATACGGACTCGGAACCGAATCATCGTATTCGGAAGGACAAAATATGAATTTCAATTATATAAGATTCAATGAGAGTCTGTCAAGAAAAGTCGTTAAGAATCTTTATGCAGGGCTCGGTTACAGTCTGCTTGCTTATAATAAAATTGAGTCGGCATATCCGGACAGCAACACAATAATATATCCGAGTTACAACAGTACATACAGCATTGAAAACGGTATCGACAGTGTAAGTTACGTAGCTTCCGGTTTTTTCCTTGCAACAAGCTTTGATTCGAGAGACAATACAATAAATCCCTACAAAGGTGTATTTGCAGAAGCACAGTATTTTAATTACAATAAAACTCTCGGCAGCACGACGAACTGGCAGGTATTTAATTATCAGATAAGACATTATCAGTCTTGGCTTAAATCAAATAAATTTATAACAGCAGTATGGTTTCTCGGCAGCACAGCAGTAAACGGAAACATTCCATACATGGATTTATACTCTAACGGCTGGGATAAATACGGAGCAACCGGCAGGGGATATGTACAGGGCAGATACAGAGGAAGGGATTTTCTTTACTTTGAAATCGAGAACCGTGTGACAATTACCAAAAACAGATTTTTCGGTATGGTATTCTTTTTAAACGCGATGACTGCAACAAATCCTGAAAACGGAGTCGGATTGTTTGATTATATAGCTCCTGCCGGCGGAGTCGGACTGAGATTTCTATTTGATAAAGAATCAAGAACAAATCTTTCACTGGATTTCGGACTGGGGGTTGAAGGCTCTCGCGGATTATTTCTTAATATAGGTGAATTCTTTTAATATTATTATTTATTAACCTAAAATTTTTTAACAAATTAAAAATAAATAAATACAAATCATGCCGACAGAATCAATTATAGAAAAAGTCAAAGAAACTGCAGGTAATTTAACCGAAAAAGTAGAAGAGTTTAAAGAAGACCTGTGGGGAGAAGAGCAAAAACTAATTATTGAGGAATTCAGGGACAGCAGTGTGGAAAAAGTTAAAGCAATGCTGTCAAACATTAACAATTCAAATGAATTGTTTGACAAGTCAGGATTTCATCTGCAGAATCTGAAAGTGTCACTCGGGATTCCGCCTGTAATCTCTGTAGAATTTTCCATAAAAGGTAAAATTTCAACGGAAGAAAGAGCCAGACTTCTTGAGGACATTAAAGAAAACAATATGATAAAACTTATTGTCATATGCTTATTCAAAGCAAGTGATTTCTACGACAAAATCCAGTTTGGAAATTATAAACTTTCTCTTATAGAAATTGAACTCGGACTGATTCCGGGAATAAACCTGGAGTTCAGCAACGGATAATAAATACTGAAACACTATTTTATATAAAAATAGAATATAATTTTAATTATTTTTTATATATTTTGTGCCAATTTGTTTCAAGGATAAAAACTGATGCACACAGAATTAATAAACATATGATAAGGTCGATTTCAAGAAATACAAACACGTTTACGTTATGTATTGTTTTTATTTCATTTCTTTTTATTTCCGGTAAATCTTTTTCACAGACAAAAATCGGATTATCTACGGGAGTTAACTTAACTTCTTTCAGCGGGGTTTCGGAAGATAATGCTTCCTTTTCATCAAGTCCGGGACTGATACTCGGTTTATCGGGAGAGTTTAATATCACTAAGGATCTGAAAATTGTTTTTCAGCCTGGTTTTATTCAGAGGAACGGAAATATATCTTACAGCATTAATTTCAAGGGTGATATAGACAGTTTTAAGACAAAACTTAATTATCTGAATTTTCCTTTATTCCTTAAAGTTCCGGCACTGAATAAGGTGGCATATTTTAACAGCGGAATCAGCGCGTCTTATCTTATGAGCTCATCTCTTGAATATACACAGAAAGATACTTCTGACACTGATCTCGATCAGGTATTAAATTCATTTGATTTCTCATTTATCTTTGGTGTAGGCGCTACAGTACATTTGTCGAAAAAAATTGACATAGATTTTGAAGCGAGATACACACAGAGCATAGTCAGCGCAGGAAACGGCGAAAGTCTCGGCACAAGAGCTATTCCGACAAGATTGAGATATGCAGGATTTCAGATTTTAACAAACATACTTTATTGTTTCTGATGTTAAAAAGTAAAAATATATTACAAATTGTTTCAGCAATATTTCTGACCGCAGCAATTTTATCCGGTAATAACTTCTTACCGGCTCAGGATATTAATAAGCTTAGTTTAAAAGACCCGCTTCATAAATCACTGAAAAATCCGAAACCGAATCTGAACGGACACAATTTCAGTGTAACTCCGCAGACTAAAAGTCCTTTTATAAAAACTTCTATTGATATTGCAATGGGACTCGGGCAGACTGTCGGATTAAAACCAATTGAAATTACAATAGATACAATTACAGTTTCAAAAAACATAAACGGAAATCTTGTATTGTCAGGATTATATCTGGAATTTGAAACAAAACTGCGTGAATGGCTTTCTTTCTGGGTGAATTTTCAGATTAATGACAGATTAGGTACAAACGGATCGACATTGTTTGCAGAAGGATTAAATCTGTCGATAGGATATGAATTCGGCTGGATGTTTAAATTATGGGAAGACAAAAAGAATATTCTTTCCGGTTCTTTCAATCTTTCCAACAGCAGTATTACAATAATGAGTATTGATAAGTATATAAGACAATTAATTGAAAACGGAATCGGTAATCCGGAAAATAGTCTTATTTATACGGTTCCGTCTCTGTCGTTTGTCGGAGGTTTAAGATATGCAACAGCTTTTAACAAGTCGCTCGGATTAATCGCATTAGCGGAAATTGGTTACGGTGAAAAAATAAATTCTGACAATGAAGGTATATTTATGTTTAACGGAGGAGCTACATTTGATTATGATTTAATGCCGAAGACGAACATTCCGATCGGATTCTCTCTCGGATATTATCAGAATTCTTATTCCAGATTATCTGACCAGAAGATCAGCAATCCGCAGAATATATTAGGTCAGATAAGTTATACAGGGAAACCTGACCTGTCTTTAGGACTTGTAATTTCCTATTCATGGTCAAAGATACAGGATTCAAAATATTATACTGATGCAATTAAATTCTTAAGTTTTCAGGGTAATTTTAAATATTATTTTTAATTAAATAAATCATTTTTTTGCAACAAAGAAGGGGTAAAAAAATCTAATTTAAAATTTAATTAAAAAAACAATGAAAGCAGTCACAACTTTTATCCTTGTTTTAGCTTTTGAGGATTCGGTGTGAATTCAAAGTTTACCTTAATGCTTGCAACAGTTGCAGCTTACAGAGTATCAAATAACTTCAATATTCTCGGCGGTATCAAATATCTGGGTGTCAATTATGTTGATTCCGGATATGAAACAAATTTAAGTCAGTACGGATTTAAATTCGGTGCAGGACTCGGATTGTAATTATTGAACAGCTCTGAATTTAATAATTTCAAAAAAGCGAATCACATGATTTACTTTTTTAAATATCAGTGATACATAATTTTAATAAATATGTCAATGAGTTTTAATATTTATTTAAATGAAGGAAAAATACATTTAATTTCTTTCATTATCTTTTTATATTTAAATATAAGATTTTGCTATACAAGATTACTAAAACGAATTAAAAATTTAAAACAATTAAAAACATTATTATGAAAAAGAAAATTTTTTCAGGATTTCTTTCCAAAATGGCAATTGTAATTCCTGTGTTTTTTGCTGTAATATTCTCTTCGTGTTACTATGATTATGGTTTGGATTCTGATACAAACTATGATATGGTCGTAACATTATACAACAATAATTATGACTTTGCAACAGTTCAGAATTATTACTTAGATCCTACAGTAAGAAGCCTGGATGGCGGAAATACAAGTTCTTACGGTTCCACTATAATCTCAACATTAACCTCAAATCTTAATGATCTCGGCTGGACTCAAATTACGGATTCTGCAACAGCTAGATCTACTCCAAATACCGTTTTTGTCGGTTCAGGCGAATTTACAACCACTACAACTGAAGTATCCTGTGGATACGGTTATGGCGGTTATTACGGCTGGTATTATCCGGATTATTACTGCGGATACTCATATACATATACGACAGGAACTGTAGCAATATTAATGGCAGATTTAAGTCTTCCTCTGACTGACGGTAAAACTGCTATACAATGGAGCGGAACTTTAAACGGATTAACGAACAGTTCAGGCGGTTCAACCGGAGGAACACCGCAGCAAAGGATTACAAAAGGAATTAATCAGGCATTTAGTCAGTCTCCTTATTTGAAATAATATTCTGTAAATGAATCTTAAATTAAATTTGAAAAAATTAAAATAAACTTAAAAATGAAAAAGTTAAAATTATTATCAGTAATATTTTTATTTAGTCTGTTATTTATCAGCAAAGAAGGATTCTCACAGATTAAGTATTCATTTGCATTTGAATACAGCACAGCCTTCAATTTGGGAGATGCAAGCAACTTTATAGACAAGCCGTCCTGGGGAGGATTTTCAACTTCATTTAAAGCAATTACAAACAAGAAAATCACATACGGCGGAGAAATCGGATGGAATATTTTCAATACGGATTTTACCGGAACGACTACTTTTGAAAACGGAGCTGTAACTGGATATCAGGGAAGATATTACAATTATGTGCCGATTCTCGTAAATGTCGGTTATGCATTCCAGAACAGCAGAAAAAGCAAAATTACACCGTATATTCAGGCAAATGTCGGTGCATTTTATATTGATCAGCAGTTGCAGGTTGGTGTTGCAACTCTTGAAAACACAGGCTGGAATTTCGGATTCGGTCCGGAACTCGGTCTGATCTATAATGCCGGAAACAATCTAGGCATTACATTTAATGCAAAATATAATTATGCATTGTCAAACGGCGGAACCAACTACGGTGAGAAAACTGTCGGTGACGGAACTTATTCCTTCTTCAATGTTAATATCGGAATAGCTTATATTCAGTAATTACCAGTATAAGTCTTATTCAGATAATTCAGAATATAAAACACGAATTGTTCACAAAGAATGATTCGTGTTTTTTTTAGTAAAACAAAACCCTGATAAAATAATCTTATCAGGGTTTTTTATGAGCTGGCGATTGGATTTGAACCAACGACCTGCTGATTACGAATCAGCTGCTCTACCAGCTGAGCTACGCCAGCAAAAAACAATATAATCTGAAAAACATTAATTAAACAAAAAGATTTGCAAGAGTGAATTATCCTACAAATCTTTTATTAAGAAATACTTAATATTAATATCTGTACATTTCTGCTTTGTAAGGACCGTCAACAGAAACACCTATATAATCTGCCTGTTCCTTTGTCATCTTTTCGAGCTTTACTCCGATTTTTTCCAGATGAAGTCTTGCTACTTTTTCATCGAGATGTTTAGGAAGTACATAAACTTTATTCTCATAATTCTCTGTATTGTTCCATAATTCAATCTGAGCCAGCACCTGATTTGTAAATGAATTTGACATTACAAATGACGGGTGTCCCATGGCGCAGCCGAGATTTACAAGCCTTCCTTCTGCAAGAATAATTACATCTTTTCCGTCTACATCATAGATATCAACCTGAGGTTTTACTGTATTCTTTTTGCTGCCGTAATTTTTATTAAGCCAGGCCATATCAATTTCATTGTCAAAATGTCCGATATTGCAGACAATTGCTTTATCTTTCATTTTTTTGAAATGTCTGTCGGTTATTATATTTACATTTCCGGTTGCTGTTACAAATATGTCAGCCATTGTAGCTGCTTCATCCATAGTAATAACCTGAAATCCGTCCATAGCCGCCTGCAAAGCGCAGATAGGATCTATTTCAGTTACGATTACTCTTGCGCCTGCGCCTCTGAGCGATTGCGCTGAACCTTTGCCAACATCACCGTAACCGGCAACAACAGCAACTTTGCCTGCCATCATTATATCGGTTGCCCTTCTGATAGCATCAACGAGTGATTCCTTGCAACCGTATTTATTGTCAAATTTTGATTTGGTTACGGAATCATTGACATTTATGGCGGGAATGTGAAGCGTTCCGTTTTTCATTCTTTCATAAAGTCTGTGAACACCTGTTGTTGTTTCCTCCGATAATCCCTTGATTCCGGAAATAAGCTCGGGATAATTGTCAAAGACCATATTTGTAAGATCACCGCCGTCATCTAAAATCATATTCAGCGGCTTTCTTTCTTCTCCGAAAAACAATGTCTGTTCAATACACCAGTTGAATTCTTCTTCATTCATTCCTTTCCAGGCATAAACAGGAATACCTGCCGCAGCAATCGCTGCAGCTGCATGATCCTGTGTTGAAAAAATATTACAGGATGACCATGTGACTTCTGCTCCAAGATCTTTTAAGGTTTCTATCAGAACAGCAGTCTGAATCGTCATGTGAAGACAGCCGGCAATCCTTGCTCCTTTAAGAGGTTTCTTGGATTTGTATTCTTCTCTGATAGCCATTAATCCCGGCATTTCAGCTTCTGCAAGACGGATTTCCTTTCTTCCCCACTCTGCAAGTGAAATGTCTTTTACTTTGTATGGTATATATTTAGTTTTTTCTGATGTTGCTGTACCCAATTTGAATCTCCTTTTTTTATTTATTTTTAGTGTATGCAAGATAAGATATATAAAGATTTAAATAAATTAATTTATTTATACAAAAAAATCAGATGAAAAAGTATTTTTCATCTGATTCCGAATAAATATCTGAAACAGGAATTTTGTGCTTATCTCAGTATTTAATTCCGGAGATAATTCTGTCCGCCGTATATATCAAACGGCTATTCTCATTAGAATAAACGTCCATCCTGCACACATAAAATTCCACAGCATTCCCGCTTTCAAATCTGAAAATGATTCTGTTGCTCCCTTCTCCCGGTTCACCTTCAACAAGTGATTGAATTGTATTTCCGGATTCGTCGGTAACATAAATTTTCACAAAATCACCGTTTTTAACTGCAAATTCAATCAGAGCAAATTTATTTAACGGATCAGTATAGCTGAATAAAGTATATCCGGTTTCATTAAGGCTGTAATTAAAATTATCTGATACAGGCACTGTCTGTGAATTTGATACAGCCGTTGTCAAAGTCAATACAGCCAGAATTATTAATGTTTTCATTGCAGGTTCCTTTCTATTTTATTTAGTTATTCTAAATTTAATCTGTACAAATTTCGCAATTACCTTCAGTATATTGAAGAGTAGTACACTCATTATTTATATGAGTGAAAACACACACAAAAAAATCCGGACAATGTTAATTATCCGGATTTCAGATTTTTAAAGCTTTCTGTTACTCATGTGAATTTTTTGTACCGGTAAGCTTTACGTCAATATCTATCATTCTCGAACCTGTATTTACAATTTCAATCTCCTTCAGATCAAGACCTTTGCTTTTGCAGTCAAGATTCAAATCATTGTCAGTTCCGTTAATTGCCATATCCTGGCACTCAGTTACTAATTTATCCTCATCCGGACTTAGTGAAAGATTCTCTGCGTTAATAGAGTTTATCTTTACAAATCCGGTATTTGAAGTATTGAATCTGTAAGATCTTGACGGCTTCAGTCTGATTACAGTATGGAAAACTGATGACTTATCGATTATTGCCGATGACTGACGGCTGTCTGTATTAGAGCTTAATTCTCCGGTTGAAACCAGCTGATCGCTGCAGCCTGTGAGTACAGAAAGTATTAACATTGCTGTTGCCGGGATTATTGATTTTAAGGTATTCATTTTTTTTCTCCTGTTTAAATGTTTAAGGTTTTTAAATTCTGCAGGAAAAATATTTTTCCTGCAGAGTTATTGATTTAATTTATTCTATTGCAGGATCATTATTTAATCTGACACCTGTGAGAGTAACCTGAAGGTCAATCATTCTGGACCCTGTGTTTTCTACGGTGATTTTTCTTACTGCAAAGCCCCTGCTGTGGCAGTCAAAAGCCTGATCTGCTTTTGTTCCGCTGTAAACAAGTAAGTCCTGACAATCACCCTGCGGTCTGGCGGATTCTTCTGAAACAGACAGATTCTTAATGTCAATTCCTATTATCTTGAAAAATCCGGTGTTGTACGAATTGAATTCGTAAGATCTTCCTGGTTTCAGTCTGACATATAATGTTAGTTTATTGTCAGCAGAACTTTCAGGTCTGTTAATTACTTCAGATTTCTGCCCGCCAGTTGTTACCGGACTGTCGCTGCATCCCATGACTGCTGCGAATAATAAAGCTGCTATTGCGATTTGGAGCATTCTTAGAGTTTTCATTTTAATTTTCCTTATTTTAAATTGTTTTTAAATACTCCTGCAGTTGTCTTTGCTGCAGGAGCTTGTGATTGTTTTTGTATTTATTCTATTACCGGGCTTTTGTTTCCCTTTACTCCGTCCAGTGTGACTTCAAGATCAAGAAATTTATTGGTAAGATTCAGAATTGAAATCTCATTTGCATTAAATCCCTTTGATTCACAGCTGAGCTGATTTTTTTCGAAATTGTTCTTTCCCGTAATCTGAAAATTGCTGCATTTATCAGATTTGCTGTCTGTAATATCATTCAGGTATTCAACCTTTATATAGCTTAATGTTGTAAAACCTGTATTGTCATGTCTGAAAGTATAAGAACGGTTCGGTTTTATTCTGATCTGAGTTTTGAAAACCGGCTTGTCTCTGTTTACTGTCGAGGCAGACATTACACCGTGTGAAGCAGAGGTAACAGATTCCGAATTGCCTGATGATGTAATCTGATCACTGCATCCGGTCATTAAAGAAAGAACTGTCATTACTAAAGCGATTTGAAACATTCTGATGGCGTTCATTTTTATTTCTCCTTTTTTTATTTTTTTTAAAAATTTCTTCCGGGTGCACTCCGGTTGAAAATGTTAATTATTTTACTAAGAGCATTTTTTTAGTCTGTACAAATCCGTCAGCCTGGATTTTGAAGAAGTATGTACCGCTTGCAAACTGAGAAGCATTCCATTCATATTCATGTCTTCCTTTCTGAAGATTACTGTTTACCAGCAATGCTATTTCCTTTCCTGTCATATCGTAAATTCCGAGCCTTACTGCCGATGAAACCGGCAATTCAAAACTTATCTTAGTTGCAGGATTGAAAGGATTCGGGAAGTTGTTATTAAGTTTAAATCCCGCGTTAACTTCAGCTGTTTGTGTTGTTCTTTTCGTTCTTGCATCTGCTTCTGAATATCTTATCAGGAGATAATCAAGCTGAGTTTCGGATGTTGATGATTCTCCGGCTACAAAGATTCTGCCTTTCTTGTCAATCGCTACTGCTTTTGATTCATCATCAGAAAATTCGGCTGTATTCGGTTCAAGATATTCCTTTACCCATTTTTCATCACCGTCTGATGAATATTTTATTGTGCAGAATCTTTTTCCCCTTCCGCAGTCAGACAGAAACTGAGGACCTGAAAATCCCGTTACAACTACATTCCCGTTCAAATCCAAAGCCATATCTTCCGCACCGTCTTCGGTATTACTGAGCTGAGGACTGTTGTATGTCTTTGCCCAGACTGTCTTTCCTCTGCCTGCGATTTTTAAAGTAAGAAAGTCGCTACCTGCACCGATTCTTGAAGTTGTCTTTCCCGTTACAAAAACATTTCCGTATGAATCTGCTTTTACAGATACCGGCTCGTCGTCAAATCTTTCTTCCTCCACTGTATAGTTATCGTATCTTGAAATCCATTCCGAATTGCCTTCGGGTGTATATTTGATTGTCACAAAATCCTTGCCGCTTTCTGTACCGTAACTGTATCCCGAAACATAGATGTTGCCGTAGCTGTCAATGTCCATTGAACTGACTTCATCGTCGTTAATAAGCACATTTCCCGGTATTCCGTTGTATTTCTGCTGCCATAATTCTTTTCCGTCACTGCTGTATTTTAATGTGAGGAAATCCCTGCTTGATGAAACACCCGTGCAGTATCCGGAGACGATTACATTATCTTCATGATCCGTCTTTATTGCGGCGGCTTTGCTGTTTCTGTAATTTATGTTCTGTGAAAGAACTTTCCATAACAGATCTCCTTTATTGTCATATTTTATCGTGCAGAATGTTAATCCAGTGCCGGTACCGTCTGAATAACCCGTAACGATTATGTTTCCGGAATTATCGACAGCTGATGCGACGCCTTCTTCGTCACTGTCTTCAATGTTTCCTTCACCGTTAGAGAATCTTACCCATTCCTGTGTACCTTCGGGACTGTACTTAATCAGCAGATAATCTCTTCCCCTGAAACCGCCGGAAGTGTATCCGGTTACATATACATTTCCTTCATTATCAACTGCTATAGAATTTCCTTCGTCGTTGTTTCCTTCTGAATTAGTTTCCCCGGAATATCTTGCCGACCAGAGTTCTTTTCCTTCCTCGGAAAACTTGACTGTAAGTACATCTTTGCCCAGATTACTGTCTTCACTGCTGCCGGTAATGTAGACATTTCCGTTATTGTCCAGCACCATGGCTTTCGGCTTGTCGTTGTTGCCGAATCCGTTTACTTTTGAGACCCAGTCTTCTGCGGGCTGTGAGTAAACTCTCTGTGAGATTACCAGTAATAGTGCAATAAGTATTGCTGTTGCTGTTTTTCCTGTTGTTGCTTTTCTGTTTTGAGTTTTCATTGTTTTGTTTTTTTAGGTTAATAAATAATTCCTGTAAAATTTAATTTCAGAATTCCAGGTCTCTGCTGTTGACTCTTCCTGATTTATCAAGAGTCCCGGTTATTACAAAGGTCAGCTTAACAATATCCTTTGAATGGTTTTCGATTGAGAATGACTGAAATCTGTAGTTCTCGGTATAGCAGCCGAGCTGAAACACTACATCGTCGCTGTATCCGAAAGCCGTGATTTCCGATTCTGTTTCATGGCAGTTTTCGATTGCGAAGGATGTAAAAGTATTGAATCCTGTGTTTTCGTAATCAAAATTCTGAGTTTCAAACGGCTGAAGTTTTATTGTCATTTCTTTAGGAAGCGAAGGCCTGTTGTTCTCCGCAGTATTTCCTCTGCCGTTCAGATCTGCAGATACCGGTGAAAACGTACTGTCACTGCAACCCGTAAGAACCGTGAAAGTCAGAATTACCGTCAGTGCGCTTAAAAATTTAACTGTGTTCATTTTATTGCTCCTTTCTTTTTTAGTGTTTTTAATAATTTTATTCTCCGGCAACATATCCTGTAATATTAATCGGACCGGATTCGAGATTCTGAATTTTCAGATCTATGAAACTGCATTTTTCAAGTAAGACTGTTTTTGCCGAGAATGTCATTCCGTCTGAGTTGCTCAGATTAAAGAGTCCGTTCGAACTGATGTAAATTCCGAAAATACCGTAAGGTTGAATTTCATCGAGGTTTACTGCTTCATACGGTTTAAGCTCTCTGCTGATGCTGACAATATTATTGAATGAATTGCCGTTGTTTGATTCGAGATACTTCGAATCTTTCAGATTCACGGATTTGTATTTCAGTGACATGTTCAGTGAAATTTTAGTTGAATCCGTGTCTTTTTGAATTGCTCCTGTTTCCGGTGAGGAATTATTCATTCCGCTGCTTTGGGGACCGGTCAGGTTTGAATCGCTGCAGCCCGTGTATACTGACTGAGAAATTATCATTACAGTAAGTATCAGAAACGCGAGCTTTCTTCCCTGTTCTTTCAGATTTAAGTGTTTCATTGTTCTGCTCCTTTCCTTTTTATTGATTTCTGAATAATTGAAATTCAGTTTGTTCTTTTTTGTATATGAATTTTTGGGGTTAAAATTCTTAATCCTTCTGTTTATTCTGTTTGTCATAAATCCTCCTTTTCTTTTTAATTTTGAAATTTGATTTAACATCATTTTCAAATTCTGTTACAAAATTCGCTAACTGCCGGATAAAAAATAATCGGTTGATACACATTTAATTTGTAGTGGAAAGCACACTGAAAATCAGTGTGTATCTTCAGTTGTATTTTCTCATTAATCCTGAAAGAAAGGATCATTTACTTCTTCTGTCCTTTCACGGAAGAAGAAGTAAATGTTTCTTTGAATTGAGTTAATAGCGGTAGTTTGAATTGTAATGAGAAATGTAATGTGATGAGAACAATTGTTGTTTCATTGTTTCATTACAAAAGTATTCTAAATGAACGTTAATCTGAATAAGGCATACTGCACTTTATTAATAAGGGAAAACACTTACTAAATAAGTGTGTTTATGTGTGTTTAAAAGGTTTTATCTTCAGGAAAGAAGAGACTTGTTTTCAATGGCAAATTTTAAAAGACTGTGACTGCCTTTGAGATTGAGTTTATTGCTTATATTTGTTCTGTGATTTTCAATGGTTCGGTAACTGAGGAATAAAACGTCTGCAATTTCCTTGCTTGTTTTATTTTCAGAAATGTATTTCAGAATAGTCCTTTCGGAAGGTGTAAGCATTTCAAGTTTCGGATTGTTGTTTCTTAATTCATTTAATTTTTTCTTTCTGTTAACAAGGAAATTTGATACAGCCGGGGATATATAATATCTGTCGTCGGAAACTGTTTTAACCGCATCAATAATATCATTTACAGCGCTGTCCTTCACTACAAATCCTTTCGCGCCGAGATCCATTGCTTCTCCGAACATATCTTCATCGGCATACATTGTAAGAAAAATTATTTTAACCGGAGAATCCTTTAATTCCCTTAAAACTTCAAGCCCTGTTTTCTTCGGCATATCAATATCAAGAAGTGCAATTTCAGGATTCAGCTCTTTTATCAGTTCAAGAGCTTTTTCTCCGTTATCGGCTTCCCCCAGAATCTCTAAAGATTTATCGTCCGAAAGAATCTGTTTGAGTCCTCCTCTGAATATCGGATGATCATCAGCAATAATAATCTTAATTTTCCCGTTCATAATAAAAATCTCCGAAGAATTTGTAATATTGTGACTGCCTTAATTTAAAAAATTACAGTCAAACTATCTATTTAAATGTAAAAATGTGCATTCATTCTGACCTGAATTCCGAAAGATTTAATTTGTGCAATCTGACCTTAATTATGGAAAAGTAAAACAGTATAAGACTCATGCAGAATTACAGAATATAAATACTTGTGTTTTTTGTTTGAAAATTATAAATCCGGTTTGTTTTCAATTGCAAAACTGACCAGGCTGTTAGCGCCTCTGAGATTTAATTTACTGCTTATATTTGCCCTGTGATTTTCTATTGTTTTAAAACTTGAACCCGTTAATACGGAAATCTCCTTTGTTGTTTTACCTTCTGCAATCATTTTAAGAATTGCCTTTTCGGTTTTAGTAAGAGAAGATAAAGGGGATTCCGAATTCCTGAATTTTTTCTGTCTTTCTTTCTGACTGAAAAGAAGATTTGATACAGACGGGCTTATATAATAATTGCCGTCTTTCACTTTGTAAATGCACTCAACAACTTCATTCACAGCGCTGTCTTTAAGGACATATCCGCTTATTCCCAGTTCCATAGCCTCGTCAAAAATATCCTCGTCGGCATAAACGGTAAGAAAAATTATACCCGGCTTATTCTTTTTATCCTTTAATTCTCTCAGCACTTCTAGTCCGGTCATCTTAGGCATATCAATATCAAGCAGCGCAATATCAGGCTTCAACTCATTAATAATTTCAAGCGCTTTTTGTCCGTTCCCGGCTTCCCCGATAATCATAATATTCTTATCATATTCAATAACCTGTCTCAGACCGCTTCTGAAAACAGGGTGGTCATCAGCCATAATAATTTTAATTTTATCTGAATCCGGCATGACAATTATTTAATTTATTTTTTTAATTCTGTTAAATTTTGGATTTATCAATCGGCAAAACAATATTCATTCTGGTGCCTTTCCCTTCCTGCGAATCTATTTTAAGCTGTCCGTTATAAAGTTTAACCCTTTCTTCTATATTAGTCATTCCCATACCGTACTTTACTTTTTTCGGGAAACCTTTTCCGTTATCCGAAATATAAATTTCCAGTATATTATCCCTTTTTGTTATGATTAGTTCTGATTCAGTGGCTTCTGAATGCTTGATTATATTGTTAAAACATTCCTGAATAATCCTGAATATATTCATCTCAAGCTCTTTTGAAAATATACTGTCAATATTATCAAGACTGACAACAAACTCTATTTCCGTTGATTTTGAAACGTTGTTTATTATAGATTTGATTGCTTTTGTAAGACCGAGCCTGTCAATCTGATGAGGGTGAAGATTGTAAGAAATGCTTCTTACGTCATTAAGAGTATTGGAAGCAAGTTCGGAAATTTCTTCAAGCACGTTTTTTACATTTCCAGAGTCCTGTATATTCTTCAGTCCGAGCGAAATTTTATTTTTTGTGATCAGCACGTCATGCGCAATCGTGTCATGAAGTTCCGAAGCAATTTTCTTCCTCTCTAGTTCCTGTGATTCGAGCAGCTTTCTGGAGAACTCTTCCTGTGATTTCTTTTCTTTTTCAATCTTTGAAAGCTTTTGTCTGTAAGCTAGCCCAGTTGCGCTTATGACAGAAAGCAGAGTGATAGATTTGAACCACAGGGTCTTCCAGAACGGGGGAGTAATAATAATTTTAACTGAAGCTCCGTCCTCGTCCCAAATGCCGTCATTGTTTGAACTCTTTACCCTGAAAAAGTATATTCCCGGCTCAAGATTCGTATATGTGACGAATCTTCTCGAACCGCAGTAAATCCATTCTTTGTCAAATCCTTCCATCCTGTATGCAAATTTATTCTTCTCCGGATTATTGAATATTAAAGATGCAAACTCAAATGAGAAAACACTTTCACGGTATGAAAGAGTTATCTCTTCGGCTTCCGTGATGCAGTTTTTTAAAAAGTCATTGTCAGGAGAATTATTTACTGACTTGTTGAATATCTGAAAATCAGTAATGACAGTGGAAGGTAAGTATGGGTTATCTGTAATTTCATCAGGTTTAAAGTAATTGAATCCGTTGATTCCTCCGAAGTATAAAATACCGTCTCCGGATTTGCAGAATGAACTCAGATTAAATTCCCTGCTCTGAAGCCCGTCGCTTTCGTCGTAATTTCTGAACTGGCCTGTCGTCTGAGTGAATTTTGAAATTCCGTTGTTTGTACTGATCCATAAGTTTCCTTCGTTGTCCGGTATTATTCCCCGTATAGCATTATCGGACAATCCGTCCCCGGTTGTATATCTTTTAAATCCGTTAAGTTCTTTTATAAATTTATTCAGTCCGTTATTCAGTGATCCTGCCCATATATTGCCGCGATTATCCTCGCAGACAGTAACAATACAGTTTTCGCTTACTGAAAGCGGATTGTTTCTGTCATGAAGAAAATATGTGACAGTTTCGCTGTCAAAGTCAATTCTGTTAAGACCTCCGGCGATTGTTCCTGCCCATACAATTCCATCGCCTGATGTAAAAATGGATTTTACTTCGCTGTTGGAAAGAGGATTGTTGAAATTTTTCAGTTCTGAATAAGGAATAAACTCACCATTCAGTTTGCCGAATCTGAGCAATCCCGAATCTTCTGATCCGACCCAAAGGAAATTGCCGTCTCTGAAATAATTGCTGATTGAATGAACCGGATTGCTGATGCTCTGAAGTTTAACCGAGTAATTATCCGCAGTATCTCTTTTCAGGTCAAACTTATTAAGACCGTGAAACAATGTGCCTGCCCAGATTATATTGCTGTTGTCTTTGTAAAGACTCAGAACAGTCTGATGTTTCTGTGATTTAGTGATTTCATATTTATTCTGAATATGTTCAAGAGTTTTACCAGGAATATTAAGTCTGTACAAACCCTCAAACGCAGTGCCTATCCATATATTTCCGCTGTCATCCTTTTCAATGGCTGTAACATCAGGCTTGCTGTCTGATTCGGATAGTTTTACAAGATTATCCATCCCGTAAAATTTCTTCGCCTCGCAGTCAAGCCTGTAAACACCGCTGTTGAAAGTGCCGATCCACAGAACATTTGACCTGTCAGAGTACAGAGAGAATATATTGTCTGAACCGAGACCGTCAGGGTTTTCAGGCGCTGCAGTTATTTCAGTAAATTCATTGCCGTCGGAATTGTATCTCAGTAGACCGGAACTTTTAGTCCCGATCCAGAGTATTCCGTTCTTGTCTTCAGCTATAGACGTAAAAGTATTTTTACTTACTTCAAACGAATTGGATGAATCAGCCCTGAACCTTTCGAAATTATTATTGCCGGAATCAAATCTGTTCAGTCCGTTGGATGTTCCGATCCATAAATTATTTCTGCTGTCTCTGAATATAAATCTGACCCTGTCGTTGCTGAGACTGTTATTGTTGTTTTCTTCAAAACAGAACTTATCCATTATGCGGCTTTTGTAACTGTATCTGTATAAACCCTTATTCCACGTGCCTATCCAGAGATTATCATCATTGTCAAAGTAAACTGCATAAGCTTCAGTTATTTCAAAATTTCCGTTGACAGGTTTTTCATTGAATGACTTTATCTCTTTTGTTTTTTTACTGAATATTTTCAGACCTTCTTCCGAAGTGGCAATAAACAATTCATCTCTATTCTTTTCTGTAACCGAATTAAGCACATACTTTTCGAAAAGCGAATAATTTTCTCCCGGAACAGAATAATTATTAAATGAATCTCTGAATTTATTGTAGCTGCTGAGTCCGCCGTTCAGCGTTCCGGTCCAAAGAATGTCTTCAGAATCCATATATAATGTATTGACAAAATTATTCGGGAGACTTCTGTGATCTCCCGGAATATTTTTGTAAGAAACTACATTAAAACCGTCGTATCTGTTAAGACCCTGCTGTGTGCAAAACCACATGAATCCTTTTTTATCCTGAATGACAGAATAAACAGTATTCTGAGAAAGGCCTTCGCTTACTGAAAGTCTTTGAAATTTATAAACATCAAAATTTTTCATTTAAAATACAGTTGAAACTATTCCATTCTTAATTCTGACCCATTTTACAATTGCATTTTTTGACTGATTTTGAATACAAAGATTTAACCAAACTTACCTTGTAAAAATAATCAAGTTTTCCGAGAATATAATCCAGCTTAACAAGATACAGGTTCAGAAAATACTGGTACTTTTTGCTCATTGAATATTTCGAATCATTGACTTTCTTCTTCATCATTACAGCCATGTCTGTATTTATGAGAATGAATCTCATTCTGTTGGCTTCCGGGGCTTCATTTCCTAGATCAGTCGGAATTACATGAGCATGATCTTTATCGTTCATTTCATCCGTTGGTGGTCCGCAAAGCTTCGGGCAGTCAATTTCACATCCGGGAGAGCAAGTGTCGCATTTAGTAAGACATGTAATGTAGTTATCAAAAATATCCAGCTCTTCTTCAAATGCCCTCATTGTATCATTTTTAACAATGACTGCATGAAGACTCGGCTGGGAAAATGAAACTGATGATGTTACTGCAATAATAAGTAAAGCTGTGCTCAGAACAAATTTCATTGCTTTCATATTTTACTCCTTTATTATTTAAATTATTGAAAAAAGATAATTTACATCTATCAGTGTAAATTGTTTTACAAAGATGAGATTAATCAGTACTAATAAATATAAATGCTTTTACACTTTGTTTATAGTAGAAAACGCACGGAAATCCTGAATCCGTTTGAAAAAAAACTAACAGTGTATTACAAATCTTCAGGCTTCCTTTTTCACAATCTGAATTGCGAGTTCGTCAAGCTGTTCCTGCGAAACCTCTCCCGGACATTCATCCATTAATGAAGATGCTTTCAGAGTTTTCGGGAATGCTATCGTATCTGTAATAGACTTAAGTCCTGCCAGTATGGCGATAACCCTGTCGTATCCAACAGCTGCACCGCCGTGAGGGGGAGCTCCGTATCTGAAAGCGTCGAGAATGAATCCGAATTTCATTTTTGCTTCTTCATCAGTCAAACCGATAATGTCGAATACTTTCTTCTGTATGTCTGGTTTGTGAATTCTGATGCTGCCGCTTGTAATTTCATGACCGTTGAGAACAAGGTCATAGCAGTTAGCTCTGATGCTTTCAACTTCAGCCGGATCCCTGCTGTCAAGGAATTTAAGATATTCATCTTTCGGCATGGTAAAAACATGATGCTCGGCAAAAAATCTCTTCTCGTCATGATCATAATGAAAAAGAGGAAAGTCAGTTACCCAGAGAAATTCATACTTCGATTCGTCAGTAAGTTTAAAATCCTCTGCAAGCTTCAGACGCATTTGTCCGAGTGCTGTAAGCACTTTCATTTTTTCTCCGCTCAGTATGAACACAGTGTCACCGTCAGCTGCAGAAAAAGCATTTTTAATATTATCCGTAATTTCTGCTGAAAGAAACTTTGCAACAGGCGACTGAACATTCCCTCCGGCATTGAATTTAAGATATCCGAGACCTCCGAATCCGTGTTTCTTTACAAATTCAGTCAGAGAATCAACAGTCTTTCTTGTGACTTCTTTACCGGAAAGTTTAATTCCGGCAATAATTCCGCCTGAGTTTAACGTTTCCTGAAATACTTTGAATTCTGATCCGCCGGCAATACCGGAAATATTCTCAATTTTCATTTCTCCGGTAATTCTGAGATCGGGTTTGTCGCTTCCGTAACTGTTAATTGCTTCATCATAAGTCATTCGTCTGAATTTTTCCGGAAGAGAGACGCCTTTTATTTCCTTCCATATTTCACCGAACATGCCTTCAAGAATTTCAAACACATCATCCTGTGTTACAAAACTCATTTCAAAGTCAATCTGTGTAAATTCAGGCTGCCTGTCCGCACGGAGATCTTCGTCACGGAAGCACTTGCAGATCTGAACATATCTGTCCATGCCCGAAACCATAAGGATCTGCTTGTATAACTGCGGTGACTGAGGGAGCGCATAAAATTTCCCTTTGTGAACTCTTGAAGGTACCAGATAATCCCTCGCTCCTTCAGGTGTTGATTTCATAAGCATTGGTGTTTCTACTTCAATGAAATTATGTTTTTCAAAATATCTGTGAACTATTTGTGAAACCCTGCTTCTTAAAATCAGATTATCCGCAATACTCTTTCTTCTGATATCAAGATATCTGTATTTGAGTCTTAACTCATCTGTTGCTTTTATTTCTTCTTCAATAACAAACGGAGGTATTTCAGACTCATTCAGAACATCAAGTTCCTCTACCAATATTTCAATCTCACCTGTCGGAATATTTTTATTTATACTTTCCCTTTTTATCACAATTCCCGAGGCTGAAACAACAAATTCCTGTCCGAGCTTTACAGCTGTATCATAACAGGCTTTATTATCCGGATCAATTTTTAGCTGGGTTATACCGTAACGGTCTCTGAGATCTATAAACAAAAGACCGCCAAGATCTCTTTTTCCCGAAATCCATCCGTTCAGAGTTACTTTCTCATTTAAATTTGCGGATCTTAAATCCCCGCAGGTATGTGTTCTTTTTTTAAACAGCATGTTTTTTATGTAATGTATAAAATTTCAGATTTAAAAGATTTATGCTTAACTAATAAAAATGGGCTTATTGAAATTAATAAGCCCGTTTAAATAAATGCACAGCTGAACTGAATTCAGTTTAAAGAGTTCCTCTGAGTGCCTGTTCTCTTTCTATTGCTTCAAACAAAGCCTTGAAATTTCCTTTCCCGAAACTTCTTGCGCCTTTTCTCTGAATAATCTCAAAGAAAACAGTAGGTCTGTCTTCAACAGGTTTTGTAAATATCTGAAGAAGATATCCGTCTTCATCCCTGTCCACAAGAATACCGAGTTTTTCAAGTTCGGAAATATCCTCGTCAATTTTTCCGATTCTGCCTTCGAGTTCCTTGTAATAAGTCGTGGGAACAGTCAGAAATTCAAGACCTCTGTTTTTAAGTTCATTAACTGTTTCGAGAATATTTGAAGTAGTCATTGCTATATGCTGAGCGCCGGCAGATTTATAAAAATCAAGATATTCTTCTATCTGTGACTTCTTTTTGCCTTTTGCAGGTTCATTGATGGGGAATTTAATTTTCCCTGAACCGTTCTGCATAACTTTACTCATAAGAGCTGTATAATCTGTAGAGATATCCTTATCATCGAAAGAAATAAGCTGATTGAATCCCATTGTATGTGCATAAAACTTAACCCACTCGTTCATAGTGCCGAGTTCAACATTCCCTACAATATGATCTACTGACCTGAGTCCAGTGTCTTTAATGCTTTTGACATTTTTATTTCCGGCATTGACAAATCCGGGCATAAACAAACCATTGTAGTTCTTTCTTTCAATAAAGGAATGTATAGTATCGCCGTAAGTCTGAATAGCAGATTTAATAATTGTGCCGCTCTCATCACTGTATTCGGCAGGTTTAAGAATTCCTTTAGCTCCTCTGCTGGTTGTTTCCAGGTAGGATTTTTCAGCGTCGTCAACTTCCATAGCAATATCCCTGACACCGTCCCCGTGTTTCTTATGATGTTCGGCAATAAAATTGTCATCTGTAAGAGGGGAAGAAAGAACAAATCTGATTTTACCCTGTTCGAGCAGATATGAAGCTTTTTCTTTATTTCCCGTTTCAAGTCCGGAGTAACCGGTCAGAGTGAATCCCATTACATACTGATAAAAGAAAGCAGACTGCTTTGCATTTCCGCAGTAAAATTCCAGATGGTCAATCCTTTTCAGAGGAAGAAAGTCTGATGCAGTTTTTGAATCATCAGTAATCTGGGAATCAATTTCCTGTGTTGTTTCCATGATAATAAAGTTTGAGTTGGCTGAATTATTGTTTAAGCAATTTAAGGAAAAATTGATTAAGAATTAATGAAAAATACTGTATAATTAATTTCTGAAATTCAATGTCATCCAAATAAAATTAAAACTGTTGAATAAATTATGAAAATAATTAAATATTGAATCTGATTAAGACAATCGGAAATCAAACCCGCCTGTGATAAATTGCCGTTAAAAAATTCTGAGCATTGGCGTCAGCAGGAATTTCCTGTCAGACGAACGAACGAAGTGAGCGAGGAGTTGAAATTCTTGCAGACAATGCGAAAGAATTTCAGCAAATTTATCAACGGCGGGCGGTTTTTCTTTTGCG
>JAEUSI010000120.1 GCA_016788375.1 Ignavibacteria bacterium
GGAAATCTTCATTCCATTTCTTTGTTTCTTTAGGAATCAGTTTATCATTTCTTAGAAACTGCAAAAAGGCTTTAGCCGCATCTTCAGCTTCTGTGTAAAGGTTAAGTTCGTAAAGAATTTTTATATACAGCTGCTTAAGGATATACTTGAAATACGTATGCGAAAATTTTTTTACCAGTGAAATTTCCTTCAGCGCTTCATCAAATCTCTTCAGATTAAAGTAAGCATAAGCTCTGAGACCATGAACCGCATTGTTCAGGTATTTGTCTTCAAGCCGCTTTGAATATTCTTCAATGTAATCCAGCTGCCATTGGTATTTTTCCAGAAGATTTGCATTTAAAAATATCTGAATATAGGCATCAATTTCCATGTGCATTCCGGATTTTTTATAAGCATTCTTGAGAATCATCAGAGAAATATCAAACAGCTCGTTACTTTTGTTTAATCCTTCCGATATCTTATACATTAAATAATTATTCAGAATAGCTCCAAGCTCAATATAATTTTCCTGATTAAATTTATCAGGGTTTTCAGTAAAAATTTTTTTTAACCGTGAGTAGCTCTTTTCATTACCGTTTAGGAGCAGGTCAATCTGGAGGTATATAATGTTAATTTCAAAATCTTTAATAAATTGTCTGCTGCTTTTCAAATAATCAAGAGTCTCATTAAGCATAGGAATTTCAAGCTTTACTCCCCGGACTCTGTTGTAATTCTGATAAAGCAGAATATTCCGCAGACTGTTTTTAAGAAATAGTTTTATAAGCTGAAATGAAGGTTCCTTCCATTCTTTTGCAGATAAATCCTTTTTTGTAAGAAGCTCTTTTTTATGAATCAGATTATCACGGATGACTTCAGATGCAAGCAGATGATAAATATACAGCGGATCTTCTTTTTTATTCAGTTTCCTGAGCAGTTTCTTTGATTTTACATTGAACTGATTTTGCAGTTCGTATTGATTGAGTTCTTTGAGATAAGTAATGTCAAGCATAAGAGGATTTATTTTCTCGATGCTTATAAATTTTTCAAGAAGCGATTCAGTTTCTGAAATGAGATAATACATCGTTCCGTAAACAATATTATCTTTACCGTAAAGTATTCTGAAAATATTCTCTTTTGATAATTCCAGTGAATCAAAACCGGGATAAAATTTTACCAGAAGTTTGTAAAGCTCTGTCACCTTTTTATTAGAATTAAAATAAGGTGAATTTACGAACTTACCGAAATTCTTAAATTCACTTTCAGTAAGTTTTGAAAGCAGCTTTATAAGATTACTTTTATACAATTGTTTTTGATTGATTTCCGGAATTAATACATTTTATCTGCAGTAAATCTACAATAAAATATTTTAAATTTAAATTCTAAGCTGCCCAATCTTCAGCAATTAACTGTCTATGATAATATTTGCTGGTTGAAGTCAGGTTTTACAGAATTGCGGTTTATGCAGGAGACACATGCAGACCTGATCATACTCCATATACTTCAAACTGACAATTCCAAGATTTCAGAAAAAGTTTATTTTGTATGTAAGAAGATTTATCATATTTTTGTTGAAAAGTTAGAATAATTTCATAATTAATTCCAATAAAACATGCAAACATTTAAATTTATATTACCGGCAGTATTCTTTACTGTAATACTAAACTCTGATTTATACTCACAGATCACACAGCAATGGGTGAGACAATATCTTCCGTCGTCGAATAACAATCAGACAGCAAATGATTCCTATATTGATTCAGCCGGAAATGTTTATGTGACGGGATATAACGCCGCAGGCTATTCGCATAATGATATTATAACTTTGAAATACAATTCAGCGGGTGAATATCAATGGGCGAAATCGGTGAACAACAATTCAAATTCATATTCACAGGATGCGGGAAAATGTATTTCGGGTTACAGAATGAACGGCAGGCAGTATATTTACACCGGTGCGGAAGTAAATTACCTCGGATATACTTATTTTATCTGGTTGTTAAAATACGATGAATACGGGAATGAACTTTTCAGAAGGGGATATACTACAGCTCCGTTCGGATTCAGCAATGCACTGTATAACATGAACAGCGATTCAGCCGGAAATGTATTTATAACCGGAAGCAACGGAAGCCAGATATTTCTTGCAAAATATGATTCCACTTTATCAAATATATTTTCCGCTGTCTTCAGCAATCCCGGCGGATACCACACTGGAATTGCCTACGATTTTAAGATAAATTCAGCGGGGGAAATATTTGTCATAGGTGATCTGATGGAAACTGCAGCCAATGCAAGAAAAATGGTGCTTTTAAAATACAGCAGCAGCGGCAGTCTTCTCTTCAGCAAAATTCTCGGCAATATTTTGAATTCACAGCCGCAAAAAAGTAAAATCAGCATCGGAGCTTCAGGCAATGTTTATGTATCTGCTCAGGTTTCCGGTAATTATTATATGGTAAAATTTAATAATTCGGGTGATACTCTTTGGAAAAGAGTCTATAACGGAGCTTCTAATTCGACAGATTACTGCAACGCATCAGTAATTGATGCAGATGAAAATTTTTATGTGACCGGAATTGTGAACGGAATTTACGGAGACATAGGAACCGTGAAATATGACTCGACGGGAAATCTGCAATGGGTAAAAACGATGGCAGGAAGCGGCGGATGGGCTGATGAGGGAAGAGACATAATGCTCGATGCTTCAGGAAATATTGTAGTAACAGGTTCTTTGGATATTTCTCCCGGAGGAAAAGTTGTAACTTTAAAATATAATCCGGCAGGAACACTTTTATGGCAGACAAGTTACGATTTTGCTGTTTCAGATTATGAAGAATGTGTTGTTATAAATAAAGACAGAGATGACAATATTATTGTTGTCGGAAACTGCGGATACATAACAGTCAGTGATTTTGCAACAATTAAATACAATTCTTCCGGAAGCATATTATGGAACAGAAAATTTAACGCTGCACAGATTTCGACTTCTTCTGTTAATTCAATTGCAACCGACAAGAATGAAAATGTCTATGCGGTTGGAAGATTCCGGAACGGTCAATGGGGTGATGATATTCTTCTGGTAAAATACAACTCTGCCGGTGCAAAGAAATGGGAATGGCTCCGGGGCGGTATCGGTGAAGATATTGAAGATGCAGGTAATGCGGTCTGCACTGATAATAACGGAAACGTTTACATAACCGGGACTATTTTCAGTACGATATCCTCAAACAAGCGTGAAGTATTTACAATGAAATTTGATTCAACCGGAACTGCAAAGTGGAATATATTTACATCATATTACGGCGGTTCCAAAAATGAAGAAGGTGTGGAAATAGGAACTGACAGCGCGGGGAATGTTTATGTCGGATATAATGCAGAAGCTGCAGTTCACACAAGTTTCGGCGTGTTGAAATATTCTCCGACGGGAACATTACTTTGGAGTTACGGATTTAACGGACCGGCAAATGATTCTGACAAGATTACCGATATGCGTGTAGATAAAGCCGGGCAGGTTTATATTACCGGAAATTCCAAAACCGTTTCAAACGGTTATGACATAGTAACAATAAAATTAAATCCGTCGGGGATTCCGGTCTGGTTAAACTCTTACAACGGATCGGGAAACTCAAATGATGAATCGCGTTCGGTTGACTTCGATGAAGACGGTAATACTTATGTGACTGGAACAGTCATTAACACATCAACAGGAAATGATTTGTTCGTAATTAAGTATTTGTCAAACGGAATTCAAAGCTGGACCTATACTAAAAGTCAGGGAAATTCAAACAAAGAAACAGGAGCTTGTATTAAATATGATTCGTTAAGCGGCAATATCAGATTATTCGGAGATTTGAAGCCAGGCTTCCCGTATGATTCTCTCGGCATTTGCATTGTAAGTTTAGATTCTTCAGGCACAGAAATCGGAATTATTATTAGTAATCCGAATGCATACAATAATTTTACAATCAACGGAGCATTAAATGCATCCGGTAATATAATAGCCAACACACTTCGCAAATCAACCAATGCTGGTTATGACTCTAGAATATACAGACATTGGATTAATTTCAGCGATTTCAACGGGTCATCATCGGGAAATGATATACCGGCTTTCAATGAATCAGTCGCAACGAATTTGAATTATTGTTATTCGGCAGTTACATCATATGATTCTGCGTTTGGCAATGTCATGACGATCATAAAATACAAAACACCAGACTATCTTGTGAATCTTGACATGCGAATTCAGGGATTTGTTTATGATGATTCATATAACCATTTCATGTATGGCGATACAGTAAAAGTTACTTTGAGAAGTACAGTTTCCCCGTACAGCATAATTGATTCTGCAAAGAGGTTATGTACTTTTGAAGGAAATGTTGAAAATTTGTATTTTGAAAAATTAACCGGAAGCAATCAGTACTATCTGGTTGTTAATCACAGAAATTCAATTGAGACCTGGAGCAAGACTCCTGTAACCATTGCTCCGGGAACGGCAACAGTTGATTTTAAGAATGTTGAAAATGTATTAGGCGGTAATCTTGCATTGCTGCCGGGACCTGCTGCATATGGTATTTACAGCGGTGATGTGAATCAGGACGGAACAATCGACGCTGCCGATGTGAGCGGAGTCGAAAATGACGCTTCATATTCTGTTTCCGGCTATGTGCCGACAGATGTAACAGGCGATGATTTCGTTGATGCAGGAGACCTCAGCATCGTCGAGAATAATGCTTCACTGGGTGTGAATGCGGTGATTCCGTGATGTGATTTTAGATTGCAGATAACAATGCGGCGAACTTTGTAAGCAGGATTACTCCTTAATATTTTAAAGTTTCAGTTTTTTCCGCAGAGTCCTCTGATTAAAAGTATTTTAATTCTGCAAGTGCAGACTGTGAATGATTCTGCAAGAACGAAATTAGGTAAAATTTATCTATTTTGTCTAATATTCTTTTATTATTTTTAAACCGTTAATTTCCAAATAATTAAACGAAAACAATTATGAAAAACTATTTATAGTTTCTTTGTTCTTCACAAACCAATTCTAAACTTTCTTAATGTTTTTTCAAATCTAAATAAAAGATAATGAAAATCTCTTTTTTTTGTTTGCTGTGTAACATTCTTTTCTTTTTTGCATTCAATGCTGAAGCCAATTGGCTGAAGACGAACAGCAAACATTCCGCTAAGGAAACAATATATTCAGCACCTCAAAAAAAAGATTCTTTGCCGCCGGGAGTCACAAAAGACTGGTTACGTTCACTTCGCAATGAAGAGGGAAAGAACATAATACCGAATGAAGGAGATGCAGTTCAGAAAAAAACATTTGACGGAACAACATCCGGGGAAGGATTCGGGAGTTCTGTCGGAAATGCCGGTGATGTAAACGGAGATAACTTTGACGATATAATCGTCGGCTCACAGAATTACTCAGCAAATACCGGCAGAGCTTATATTTTTTTCGGCGGATCAAACATGAACACAACTGCTGATGTCATTATGACAGGTGAAGCTGCAAATAATTATTTTGGTGTCTCCGCAACAACCGCAGGGGATTTAAATAATGACGGTTATGATGATGTAATAATAGGAGCAGAAGCTTATAGTTCGGGAGCCGGACGGGCATACATTTATTTTGGCGGAGCAAGCATGAATAACATTGCAGATGTAATTATGACAGGAGAAGCGGCAAACGACGGATTTGGATATTCAGCATCGACAGCAGGTGACTTCAATGGAGATGGATTTGATGACGTGATAATCGGAGCTTATGGAAACAATAATAATACGGGTAAAGCATATATTTATTTCGGTGGATCAAGCATGGATAATGTTGCAGATCTGACAATGATTGAAGAAACAGTAAATAGCTTTTTTGCAACTTCAGTTTCAACAGCAGGTGATGTTAACGGTGACGGTTTTTCAGATGTAATTGCCTCGGGTAATTTCTATAACAGTAATACCGGCAGAGCATACATTTATCTTGGAGGAACAAATATGAATAATGTTGCTGATGTAATAATGACCGGTGAATTAACTGGGAGCAGTTTCGGTTACATGTCAGCCTGTGCAGGTGATGTCAACGGAGATGGTTACTCCGATGTAATAATAGGAGCTTATGGATTTTCAAGTTCGACAGGAAGAGCTTATATTTATTTTGGAGGAGTGTTAATGGACAATACTGCTGATGTTACTATGACAGGAGAATCTACAAATAATGCATTCGGTCACTCGGTTTCCGGTGCAGGTGATATAAACGGCGATGGTTTCTCGGACGTGATTGTCGGAGCGGACCGTTACAACAGTTTTACCGGCAGAGCTTATGTATACCTTGGTGGATTTAACATGAATAATTCTGCAGACATAGTTGTAACCGGCGAAACAGTAAACAGCAAATTAGGATATTTCGTCGCGGGTGGATGTGATGTAAATGGTGACGGATATTCTGAAATGCTAGCCGGCTCTTATGGATACGGAAGTAATACAGGCAGAGCTTATTTGTACGATTATACAATGTCAGGAAATTTATCTTCAGAGCAGACTATTGTATTTACAGAATCCCCTTCGGCATATCTGGGGCATTCTGTCACAGCAGGTGATATTAACGGCGATGGATACTCGGATGTTATTATCGGTACCAACGACTCTGTTCATATCTATTTAGGAGGATCTGTGATGGATAATGTAAGAGACATTACGCTTCGTGTTTCACCACCACAGTCTTTTGGTTATTCTGTTTCCTGCGCCGGTGATGTAAATGGAGATGGCTACAATGATATAATGGTTGGAGCTCCTAATTACAGTAATACCGGAAGAGCATACATATTTTATGGCGGATCGCCAATGGATAAAACTGCTGATGTCATTCTGACAGGTGATGTTGAAAGCTATTTTAGTTATTCACTTTCAACAGCAGGAGATATAAATAATGATGGTTATTCCGATGTAATCGTAGGAGGGTATATTTACAATTCTAATGCAGGAAGGGCTTATGTTTTTTTGGGAGGTTCTCCAATGGATAATATTGCTGATATGGTTATTACAGGAAATGCAAATGATCTTCTCGGAATATCTGTAAGTTCCGCAGGCGATGTCAATGGAGACGGATATGATGATGCAATAGTGGGAGGATCAGGATCGGGTCCCACTCCCATTGGGAGGGTTTACATTTTATTTGGTGGAACATCAATGGATAATGTCCCTGATGTAGCAATGACAGGAGGAGTTGGGAGTGCATTTGGATTTAGTGTTTCATCAACTGGAGATTTGAATAATGACGGATACTCTGACGTCATAGTTGGAGCAATTGCAGAGGCATCAAATACCGGAAAGGCATATATCTTATTCGGCGGAACATCTATGGATAATGTACCTGATATTGTCCTGACCGGCGAAACACCCGGTGATATCTTTGGTTTCCCGGTTTCATCGGCAGGAGATATTAACAATGATCAATTCCCGGATTTAATCATTTCGGCAATTGGAAATAATAGTAATACCGGAAAATGTTATGTTTACTATGGCGGACCAGCTATGGATAACATAGCTGACTTTACAATGACAGGGGAAGCACCAAATAATTATTTCGGAGTCAGTGTTTCACAAGCCGGAGATGTGAATGGTGATGAATATTCTGACCTTGTTGTTGGTGCTGAAGGTTACAACGGAAATTCCGGGAGAGCTTATATCAATATTTCCTCCCAAATCTGTAATTGCCTTCAGATAAATCTTACTATGTTCATTCAGGGATTTTATAATGCAGGAAGCAACGCACAGGCAGGAGATACTATTCGAGCTTATCTTCACAATACTAATTTTCCTTATTCCTTAGTAGATTCTTCAAAAGCGTATTTATCATCAGAAGGAAATTCTCAATTAAAGTTTTCTAATGCTTCAAACGGGACATACTATTTAGTTATTAAACATAGGAACTCTATTGAAACATGGAGCTCATCAGGTCTTGACTTAACTTATGTTCCGGCTAAGTTTTATAATTTTTCTACTTCTTCATCTCAGGCATTCGGAAACAATCTGAAACAGGCTGATACTTCGCCTGTTCGGTTTGCCATTTTCAGCGGTGATGTAAATCAGGACGGAACAGTTGACGCAGCTGATGTAAGCGAAGTCGAAAATGCCGCTTCGAATTCCGTTTCCGGTTATGTGCCGACAGATGTTACCGGAGATAATTATGTGGATGCCGGGGATCTTAGTATTGTTGAGAATAATGCTTCACTGGGTGTGAATGAGGTAACGCCGTGAAATGATTTTAGATTTTAGATTGAGGATTTTAGATTTAAATCTGTTAATCATAAATCATAATTAGTTTATCGTAAATTGTAATTCTTAATATATAAATCATAAATATTTAAATGTATATTGTAATTCTTTTTACATAAATCAAAAAACTAAAATCCAACAGTATAAATCTGAAATCAAAAATCTAAAATCGTAAATCAAAATAAGCCGGTTCAGAAACCGAATTCATTAACGCCCCGGTACAAATTTTATGATCCATTGCAGCATTAGAATCATAAACTAAGTATACTTTACTTTTAAAAAGAATACCCGTAAGTTTGTTTGTAAAATTAAATATTCCGGGGCTGATCAAAAGAAATGTTCTCTCCATTACATACACCCCAACCATCAGTACAATTATCAGTGCACTGAAAAACTTTTGAAGAGGCACTGATTTGAACGAGAAATTGATTTGGCAAAATAAAACCCTGTTTCTAAATTAAACTAAATTCATTATGATTGGAAAGAATTTTCTGCTTATCATGCTCGGATCAGTTGGATTGTTGCCTCATCAAACTACAGATAAAGGGGGCGATTCAACAGTTCAAACTTACGGCAAGATTGGTTCACCATCTGCTACTACAACAATTACCGGTGATCAGCTGCCAGCGCCGGATCCGGAATTCGGCGGTGTAATTAAAATGAAAGCGACCGAGTCTACACAATGGTGGGCTCCGAGAGTGGTCCCGCCAAAAGGCGCACCAAATGTTTTGCTAATTATGACAGATGACCAGGGATTTGGTGCTCCCGGCACATTCGGCGGAGTAATTCCCACTCCTGCA